>JALYMB010000121.1 GCA_030773935.1 Actinomycetota bacterium
GTTCCCGCGGGGTCCGCCGGCATCCCCACCACGACGCCGCCGTTCAGGCCCTCGTCCGCCAGGTTCGTGAACGCCATGACGATTGCCGTCGAGCTCCACGACCTCGCCGCGCCGCGCAGCCAGCGCCCGGCTGCGTTCGGCCGCCACGAATCCCTCGGCCACCCGTTCCGCGGCACCCATGCCGGCCAGTTTGACGGGCCGGCACCCCGCACGTCACCCGGTTCCTAGAGGTCGCGACCCATCTGATCGTTGCCGCGCCGGTAGTTGCCGGTCGCGCGTTGCAGGAGAGCCTGGACGGTCTCGTCGTCCGCGCCCTCGAGCTGCGGAGCAAGTTTCGCCGCCGCCGATCCCGAGATCACCTTGACGGTCCGGCCCCGCCGCTGGACGCGCACGGTGCCGTCTGCGGTGACACGGAATCCGAACGGCTCTGCCACGTTCGCTCCTCCTTCGACTGACCCGATCGATCGACTAGCGGATCGATGCTTGCGTCCATCCTACGCATCGTCGCCCGTTCTCGCTGCGGCGTTCGCTACGGACACCGGAGACCGAGCGTGCGCGGTGGCCGAGGGATTCGAACCCTCGAGGGAGTTGCCCCCCCACACGCTTTCCAGGCGTGCCCCTTCGGCCGCTCGGGCAGGCCACCGTCGGGGATTCTACGAAACGGGACGGGCGGGCCGCCGCAGCGACCCGCCCACACGCGGAGGCGGCGCGATTCGAACGCGCGAGAGGCGGATTAGGCCCCTAACCGCTTTCGAGGCGGTCCCGTTCGTCCACTCCGGCACGCCTCCGCCGACGATTCTAGCAATTGGCCCACCGGCACCCCGACGTGCGACGATGCGTCGGAGCTACTGCTGTTGGGAGGAAACCCGGTGGATGCGAAGAGCCTGAACCAAGTGCCGCTGTTCGCGGGGTTGTCGAAGCGGGAGCGTGAGCGGGTGGCCAGATGGGCCGACGAGATCGACGAACCCGCGGGCTACCTGCTGGTGAACCAGGGGAACTTCGCGCACGAGTTCTTCGTGCTGCTGGAGGGGACCGTGGAGGTCAGCAAGGACGGAGAGCATCTCGCCGACCTCGGCCCGGGCGACTTCTTCGGCGAGATCGCTCTGGTGGGGCACGAGCGGCGAACGGCGACCGTACGGGCGACAACGCCGGTCCGCGCCGTCGTGATGCACGCCCGCGACTTCGGCGCGATGCGCAGCGAGATGCCATCAGTGTGCGATCGGATCGAAGCCGCGATCCGCGAACGCCTCCCGCGGTAGGCCACGTCAGCGGCGGTCGCGGAAGAAGTCGCGCAGGACCTCGCCGCAATCGGCGGCCAGCACGCCGGGGGTCACGTCGGTGCGGTGGTTCAACCTCTGGTCCTGGACGAGGTTGCCGAGCGAGCCTGCGAAGCCTGCCTTCGTATCGGCGGCGCCGAACACCACCCGGTCGACACGCGCGAGCACCGACGCACCGGCGCACATCGCGCACGGCTCGAGCGTCACGTAGAGGGTGCAGCCCTCGAGGTGCCACGATCCGAGCGTCCTCGCGGTCGCGCGCAGGGCCGCGATCTCCGCGTGCGCAGTGGGGTCCTGCTCCAGCTCGCGCGCGTTGCCGGCGATGGCGAGGACCTCGCCGCCGCGCACCACCGCGGCGCCGACCGGTACGTCGCTGTGCGCCGTACAGCGGCGTGCCTCGTCCAGGGCCAGCCGCATGAAACGTTCGTCGGCGCCACTAGTCTGGTCCATACTAGTAGGCGTCGATGTCGAGCAGGCGCTCGTCGGTGATGCCCAGGTGATGGGCGACCTCGTGCGCGACCGTGTGTGCGACGACGCGGCGCAGGCGTTCCTCGCTGGGGCCGGCCACGGCCTCGATCGTGCGCCGGTACAGCGTGATGCGGTCGGGCATCACGCCGGAGTAGTGCCAGCCGCGGTTCAGCAGCGGCACCCCGTGATACAGACCCAGGAGGCCGGGTTGGTCCGGGGGCGGGAGCTCCTCGACCACGACCTGGACGTTGTCCATGATCTCGAGCACCCAGGCCGGCAGGCCGTCGAGGGCCTCGGCGGCGAGTTCCTCGAACCGCTCCTGGGAGACCACGCCAGGTAGCCTACGCGCATGCCGGGCGCACTCCTCACCGACCTCTATGAGCTCAACATGGCGGCCAGCTACCTCAAGCGGGGCATGGACGCGCCCGCCACCTTCAGTCTGTACGTGCGGAACCTCCCCGCGGAGCGGGGGTTCCTTGTGGCGGCTGGTCTCGAGGCATGCCTGTCCTACCTGGAGTCTTTCGCGTTCGACGAGGACGAGCTCGCGTACCTCGCGACGATCGGCTTCGAGGACGGGGCCCTGGATGCGTTCCGCCGCTTGCGGTTCGAGGGCGACATCTGGGCGGTTGCCGAGGGGACAGTCGTGTACGCGAACGAGCCGATCCTGGAGCTCACGGCGCCGATCGCCATGGCCCAACTGGTGGAGAGCTACCTGTTGAACGCCGTCACGTTGCACACCACGATGGCGTCGAAAGCGGCGCGCTACGTGGTGGCGGCGGAGGGACGGAACCTCGTGGACTTCGCGCTGCGGCGCACGCACGGGATCGATGCGGCGATGGCCGTGACGCGGGCCAGTGCGATCGCGGGGTTCGTGGCCACCAGCAACGTGGAGGGGGCCCGGCGGCTGGGCCTTCGGCCATCCGGCACCATGGCGCACTCCTACATCGAGTCCTTCGACGGCGAAGCCCAGGCGTTCACGGCGTTCGCAGAGGACTTCCCGGCAGGGCCGACGTTCCTGGTGGACACCTACGACACGCTGGGCGGCGTGCGCATCGCGATCGAGGTGATCCGCGAGCTGGGTCTGGAGGCGAGGTCGAGTATCCGGATCGACAGCGGCGACCTGGACGGCCTATCGCGCGGCGCGCGAGCGATCCTGGACGAGGCCGGGATGGGTCAGGTGCGCATCTTCGTGAGCGGCGGGCTCGACGAGCGGGAGGTGGCGACGCTCGTCCGCGCCCGGGCGCCGATCGACGCGTTCGGCGTCGGGACGCAGATGGGCGTGTCCTTCGACGTGCCGTGCCTGGAGTCGGTGTACAAGCTCGTGCGGTACGACGGACGGCCGGTCGTGAAGCTCTCCACCGGGAAGCGAACGCTCCCGGGCGAGAAGCAGGTGTGGCGCGGGGCCGGCGGCGACCTGATCGGTCTGCGCGAGGAGGACCTTCCGGGTGAGCCTCTGCTCGAGGAGGTGATACGGGCCGGCACGCGGGTCGCCGTGGCATGCACGATCGAGGCCGCGCACGCCCGGTTGGAGCGTGAGCTGGCGGCCGTGCCGACGGAGGCGCTGTCGCTGGACGCGCCGCGGCCCCGCGTGGCGAAGGTATCCCGGGCCCTCGCCGCGCTGGCCGAGCGGGCGAAGGCCAAGGCGCTGCAGCGCGCCTCCGGATGAGGGAGTTCTGGGTGATCGCGGAGTGACGGAGCGGGTCGCCCTCGTCACCGGCTGCTCCACGGGCATCGGCCGCGCGAGCGCGCTGGCGCTGAAGCGGGCCGGTCTCGCGACGTACGCGACGGCGCGGCGGCCGGAGACGCTCGCCGACCTCGAGGCCGCGGGTTGCCGGACGCTGACGCTGGACGTCACCGACGAGGCCGCGCGCGTGCAGGTCGTTGGCGCGATCGAAGAGCAACGTGGCGCCGTCGATGTCCCGGTCAACAACGCCGGCTACGCAGACTACGGGCCCGTCGAGGAGATCCCGTTGGAGCGATGGCGTCGCGAGTTCGAGACGAACCTATTCGGCACGGTGCGACTGACGCAGCTCGTACTGCCGGGTATGCGCGAACGCGGGCGTGGCCGGATCATCAACATGAGTTCCATGGGCGGCCGCATGGCGTTCCCGCTCGGCGGTCCGTACCACGGCAGCAAGTTCGCGCTGGAGGCGGTGTCCGACGTCCTGCGCGTCGAGGTGGCGCCGTTCGGCATCGACGTGGTGCTGATCGAGCCGGGGCTCGTCAACACGGGCTACGCGGACACCGCCTCGAGCGGGCTGCACGACGCCGCCGAGGGACCGTACGGCGACCTCGCGAGGTCGTTCCTGGCCACGATGGCGTCGAGCTACGGGGGCCGCCAGGCCAGGACGCCCGAGCACATCGCGAAGGTGGTGGTGAAGGCGGCGACGGCGCGCCGCCCGCGCACGCGCTACCCGGTCACGCTGAACGCGAGGCTGCTGATGGCCGGACGCGCGCTGCTGCCCGATCGCATGTGGGACGCGGTGCTGCGCAGGACATTCCGCTAGGCGGTCGGCAGCCAGGTCGGGCGTGCGGCCTCGTACGCCGTGATCTTGTCCTCGTTGCGAAGGCTGAGGCCGATGTCGTCCAGGCCCTCCAGCAGACGCCATCGCGTGAAGTCCTCCATGTCGAAGGTCTCGTCCAGCCCGGGTGCACTGACCGTGAGCCCGTCGAGGTCCACCACGATCCGCGTCGTGGGGTCGTCCAGCACCGCGTCCATCAACGCGCGCACGCTCTCGGCCCGCAGCTCCACCGGCAGCAGCCCGATCTTCGTGCAGTTGTTGCGGAAGATGTCGGCGAAGCTCGGAGCGATCACGGCCCGGAAACCGGCGTCCTCGATCGCCCACGGCGCGTGCTCGCGGCTCGATCCACACCCGAAGTTCTCGCCGGCGATCAGCACCGACGCACCGCCGTAGCGCGGGTCGTTGATGACGAAGTCCGGATCCTTGCGCCACTCCGCGAACAGGAAGGGTCCGAACCCCGTGCGTTCGACGCGCTTGAGGTACTCGGCGGGGATGATCTGGTCGGTGTCGACGTCGCTGCGGTCGACCGGCAGGGCGGTGCCCTCGATGACGGTGACGGGCTCCATCTAGCGGGTCTCCAGCTCGTCGGGGGTTCCGAAGCGACCCAGGATCGCGGTGGCGGCAGCGACGGCCGGACTCACCAGATGCGTGCGTCCACCCTTGCCCTGCCGGCCCTCGAAGTTGCGGTTGCTGGTGCTGGCGCTCCGGTCACCCGGGTTCAACGTGTCGGGGTTCATGCCCAGGCACATCGAGCAGCCGGCGCCGCGCCACTCGAAGCCGGCGTCCGAGAAGACGCGGTCCAGGCCCTCGGCCTCGGCCTGCTGCTTCACCGCGAACGAGCCCGGCACGACCAGCGCGCGCAGGCCGGCGGCGACCGTGCGGCCGCCCACGACCGCAGCGGCGACACGGAGATCCTCCATCCGCGAGTTCGTGCACGAGCCGATGAAGATCGTGTCGGGGCGGATCTCACGGATCGGCGTGCCGGCCTGCAGATCCATGTAAGCCAGTGCCCGGACGGCCGCCTCGCGCTTCGAGGCGTCGGCGAAGCTGTCCGGGTCGGGGACATCGTCATCGATCGTGACCGACTGCGCGGGGTTGGTCCCCCAGCTCACGTACGGCTTGAGCTCGGCGGCGTCGATCGTGACCTCCCTGTCGAAGGTCGCGCCGGGATCGGTGGGGAGCGTGCGCCAGTCGTCCAAGGCTCGTTCCCAGTCCGCGCCGTGTGGCGCGTGCGGCCGACCCTCGACGTAGCCGAAGGTGGTGTCGTCGGGCGCCACCATCCCCGCCCGTGCGCCGGCCTCGATCGACATGTTGCAGATCGTCATGCGGCCCTCCATGGAGAGGGCGCGGACCGCGGAGCCGCGGTACTCCACGATGTGGCCTGTGCCGCCACCGGTCCCGATCCGGTTGATGATGCCAAGGATCACGTCCTTCGCCGATACGCCGCGTGGGAGTTCGCCGTCGACGTTCACGGCCATGGTGCCGGGTTTGTTCTGCGGCAGCGTCTGGGTGGCCAGGACGTGCTCCACCTCGGACGTGCCGATGCCGACGGCCAACGCGCCGAACGCCCCGTGCGTGGAGGTGTGCGAGTCGCCGCAGACGATCACCAGGCCCGGCTGCGTGTAGCCCTGCTCGGGCCCGATCACGTGCACGATGCCCTGGCCGGGCGCGCCCATGGGATGCAGCGTGACGCCGAACTCCGCCGCGTTCGTGGCGAGCGCCTCGATCTGCCTGCGGCTGACGGGATCGGTGATTGGCCCGGGCGTCGTCGGGACGTTGTGGTCCATCGTGGCGACGGTGAGGTCGGGCCGGCGGACGGGGCGACCATGGAGTCGCAGCCCGTCGAAGGCCTGCGGCGAGGTGACCTCGTGCACCAGGTGCAGGTCCACGTAGAGGAGATCCGGCTCGCTCGCCGCGCGGTGGACGACGTGTCGCTCCCACACCTTTTCGGCGAGCGTCAGCGGGGACATCGGGGCGGGCATCGGCGCTGCTTCCTCCCGGGTTGTTCCAAATAGTGGAACTGTGATACCACTATGTGGAACATGACCGTAGCACAGGGTGAGGCTCGTGACAGCGGTGTCGGCGTCCTCGACCGCGCCGTCGCCGTCCTCGATGCCGTGGAGGCTGGTCCGCATACGTTCACGGAGATCGTGGAGGCCACAGGCTTCTCACGAACGACGACCCACCGCCTGGTGAAGGCACTGATGGATCACGAGCTCTTGGCCTTCCGCGGTGGCTACGGCTACCGGCTGGGACCTCGGCTGCTGCGGTTCGCGCAGCGAGCGATGCTGGAGTTGCCGCTCCGCGACGTCGCCCACCCGTTCCTGGAACGGCTCGCCGAGATGACGGGCGAGAGCGCGCAGCTGTACGTGCGATCAGTGCTCGAGCGCATGTGCATCGACGCAGTCGAGTCGGCGAGCGAGCTGCGGACGATCGTAGGTATCGGCTCGAGCCTTCCCCTCACGGCCGGTTCGGCCGGGAAGGTGTTCCTGGCCTTCGACGACCTGGGTGCGCCCGGCGAGCGGCTGATGGAGGACGCGATCCGGTGGACACCCGCGACGCCGGTAGGCGAGGACCTGCGCCGGCAGCTCGCGCTCATCCGTCGCCGTGGATGGGCGAACAGCGCGGGCGAGCGTCAGCCCGGCGTCGCATCCGTGAGCGCGCCGGTGTTCGGGCCCATCGGTGAGCTCCTCGCGGTGATCTCGGTGTCGGGGCCGGAGAGCCGACTCGGGCGGGTGGCCGCGAAGCGCTACGCGCCGGCGGTCGTGGCGACCGCCCGGGACATCCGCGCCGTCCTCACGCCGTAGCCTTCGAGGGCGCGCCGACCATCCGCAAACGTCGAGAGCGGAAAGCGCCCTGCGCTACCAGGCGTACGCCTCGGGCGCAGGACCGCCCGGGCCGGGGAAGATCTCGTCGAGCTTGTGCAGTGCCTCGTCGTCGAGCTTCACCTGGAGGGCGCGCAGCGACGACGTCAGCTGCTCTTCCGTGCGGGGCCCGATGATCGGCGCGGTCACGACGGGGTTGGCCAGCAGCCAGGCCAGCGCGACGTCCGACTCGCGCTCGCCCATCTCCGCGCACAATGCCTCGTACTTCTCGAGCTTCTCGCGATGCTGCTCGATCTCCTTCTGCATGTACGCATCGCCGCGGCGGCCCTCGTTCACCTTCTTCAGGGCGCCCGCCAGCAGGCCGCCCGCCTGTGGACTCCATGGGATCAGCCCCATGCCGTACTCCTGGACGGCGGGGATGACCTCCATCTCGATCGTGCGCGCATTGAGGTTGTACAGGGACTGCTCGGCGGCCAGTCCCAGGAAGTTGCGGTGGTGAGCGATCTCGTTCGCGCGCGCGATGTGCCAGCCGGCGAAGTTCGACGACCCGACGTAGAGGACCTTGCCCTGCTGCACGAGCAGCTCCATGGCCTGCCAGATCTCGTCCCACCACGCGTTCCGATCGATGTGGTGCATCTGGTACAGATCGATGTGGTCGGTCTGCAGGCGGCGCAGGGAATCCTCGCAAGCCTTGCGGATCGCCAGCACCGACAGGCGCGACTCGTTCGGCCAGTCGCCCATCTGCCCGTACACCTTCGTGGCCAGGACCACCTTGTCGCGGCGCGTCGAGCCCTTCGCGAACCAGTCCCCGATGATCGACTCGGTGGTGCCGACACCCAGATGGCGCCCGTAGACGTTCGCCGTGTCGAAGAAGTTGATTCCGTGGGCGAGGGCCGAGTCCATGATGCGGTGCGAATCCTCTTCGGAGGTGTGCGGACCGAAGTTCATGGTGCCCAGGCACAGGCGGCTCACGACCAGGCCCAGCCGTCCGACGTGCGTGGTCTCCATGGCCATGACCACCAGTCTATCCGGGCTCGCACGAAGCCTGCCCGGGGGGTTCTACCTGAGGAAACCGCCCTCCGAGTTCACGGTCTGGCCGGTGACCCAGCGGCCGTGGTCGGTGCACAGCCAGGAGATCAGCCGGGCAGCGTCGTCGGGCTCGCCCCACCGGCCCAAGGGCATGTCCTCGCGTGGATCGACGCCGGCGAGGTAGCCGGTGTCGGTGGGACCGGGGTTCACGCAGTTGACGGTGATGCCGCGCGGCATCAGCTCCTCGGCCAGCGTCGCGGTTGCCTGCTGCACCGCACCCTTCGACACGGCGTACCCGACCTCCCCGGCC
>JALYMB010000122.1 GCA_030773935.1 Actinomycetota bacterium
CCGCCGACGCCGGCCGTCCCACCTACTCGGCCGTCGGTCGCGAGGTGGTGGAGAAGCTGATCGAGCTGGGTCGCGACGTGGCGACGCTGCGGGCGAGTCTCAGGACCTCACGTGAGGAGGCCCGGACGTCCCGCGAGGCGCGGGTCGAGGCCGAGCAGCGCGCCGAGCACCTCGCCGGCAGGGTGCGCGACCTCGAGGGGCGTGCGGAGATGGCGGAGTCCAACCTGCGGGCGCTCCTGGCGACGGCGAAGGGCGCGGGCCGCGAACCGCGCACGGCGGCGATGGGCGACTCCGAGATGGAGGCGATCCTCGGTGTCTTGAAGGGCGAGGATGCCGCTCCCGCGGTCGACGGACCGTCTGTCGGCGAAGCGGGAGAGTAGGAGCACCGGCCCCGGGTCGGACTCGGGCGGCCGCTACCCGAGGCGGCGGAGCTTCGACGTGAGGTGGCAGGCCGCGAGGTGCTGCGGCGCGATCTCATCCAGGCCGAGATCCTCGCCCACGCACAGGTGATCGACGCCGGCCCCCTTGGCGCGGCCGTCGGCGAGCGCGGGGCATCGGGGGTTGAATCGGCAGCCGCCGGGGATCTTCGTGGGGTCGGGCGGCTCGCCCTTCAGATACGGACGGTCGATCCCTCCCGCCTCCGGCACGACATCCAAGAGGGCCTTGGTGTACGGGTGCAGAGGTTCGGTGAGGACCTTGTCGGCGGGGCCGATCTCCACGATCCGGCCCAGGTACATCACGGCAACGCGATCGGCGATCGACCATGCGAGACCCAGGTCGTGCGTCACCACCAGCACCGCGATCCCCAGATCGTCCCGCAGCTGCAGCAACAAGGAGAGGATCTCGCCCTTCACCGAGGCATCCAGCGAGCTCACCGGCTCGTCGGCCACGATCACCTCGGGCTCGAGGACCAGCGCGCCCGCGATCACGACGCGCTGCCGTTGGCCGCCCGAGATCTCGTGCGGGTACAGAAGGAAGAACCGCTCGGGTGGACGCAGTCCCGCGCGGCTCAGCGCGCGGGCGACCAGCTGCTCCTCGGTCAGGCCGTTCTCGCTCCGGTGGATCCCGTGGATCCTCAGGCCTTCGGCCACCGACTCGTAGATCGTCTGCCGAGGGTTGAGCGCGGCGGTGGGGTCTTGGAACACCATCTGCACGCGTCGGCGGTACTTCCGCAGGTTCCGCCCGAGCGGTTCGCCCTCGAACAGGATCTGACCCTCCCGAGGCCTCTCCAAACCCATGATCGTCCGGGCCGTGGTCGTCTTGCCGCACCCGGACTCGCCGGCCAGGGCGACGATCTCGCCGGGGAAGATCTGCAGGTTCACGCCGTCAACCGCGCGAGACACGAGCCCCTCCTGGCCGCGGAGGCCGGCGAAGAAACCGACGCGGCCGGAGAACGTGACCTTGAGGTCGCGGATCTCCAGGAGCGGTGTGCGCCCGCCGGGCGCCTCCGCTGCCGACCCCTGTGTCATCAGATCACTCACCCGACATCTCCGCGACCGCCACGGGCTGACGAACCAGCAGGCAGGCGGCACGCCGCCCCGGACCGACGTCGTAGAGCGTCGGATCGATCGTGGGACATTCGTCGAAGGCGAGCGGGCAGCGGGGATGGAACGAGCAGCCCGACGGGATGTTCTGCGGGTCCGGCGGGTCCCCGCCCAAGCCGCTGGGTTTCATCCGGAAGTTCAGGTCGCCGACGGCGGGGAAGGCGCCGGCGAGCGCGCGCGTGTACGGATGCTTCGGGTCCGTGAAGACCGGTGTGGCCGGTCCCTCCTCCACGATGCGACCCGCGTACATGATCGCCAGACGGTCCGAGACCTCGGCCAGGACCGACAGATCGTGGGTGATGAACAGCATGGCCAGGCCCAGGTCTCGCTGCAGCTCCTTCAGCAGCTGCAGGACCTGCGCCTGAACCATCACGTCCAGGGCCGTGGTGGGCTCGTCGGCGATCACGAGCGACGGGTTGCATGCAAGCGCCATCGCGATCATCACCCGCTGCTTCTGACCGCCGGACAGCTCGTGCGGGTAGTCCTTGATGCGTCGGGGGGGCAGGCCCACCTGCTCCAGGAGGCCGCCCACCCGGACCATCGCCTCCTTCTCGCCGGCCTGCTGGTGAACCAGGATCGCCTCGGCGATCTGGTCGCCGATCCTCTGCACCGGGTTCAGCGCATGCATGGCGCCCTGGAAGATCACGCTGGCCTCGGTCCAACGGACGGCGCGCAGGCGTCCTGGCGTCATGGCCAGGACGTTGTCGCCGTTCAGCATGACCTCGCCGCTCACCGTCGTGCCTGGTGGGAGGAGGCGCAGGATGGCGCCGGCGATCGTGGACTTGCCGCAGCCGGACTCCCCGGCCAGGCCCAGTACCTCGCCCTTGTCGATCTGGAGATCCACGCCCCGGACCGCCGGGACGGCGCCCGATTGCAGCTTGTAGGTGACGTGCAGATCGTTCACCGAAAGAAGACTCATCGCCGCCTCATGGTGTTGGAGGACCTCATCGAGAGCGTACCCAATCACGCCGAAGGGCAGGACCACAAGTACGCAGGGATCCTCAGGCCCGCTCGTGTCCGGTTCGACGGCGCCGGACCAGGAGAGCCATCCCAGCGGCGACGAGCGCGGCCACCGCGATCCCGATGGGGACCAGATGTTCTCCGGAGCCCTCGGGGGCGATCGGGTGGATGCTCAGGAACGAGAAGGGCCCGTACGCCGCGAGCAGATCGCCGTTCCTCGCGGGCTGTTGGACGAATCCGGCCCACCGGTCGCTTCGGTAGGCCTGCAGCTTGTTGTCGTAGTACAGGACGATATAGGGCACCGAGTCGTAGGCCTGTTGTTGCATCTGCTTCACCAGCGCGACTCGTTCGTCCACGTTCAACAGGGTCTTCTGCCGGAGGTAGTCGGCGTCGTAGCCCTCGTTGCAGTAGAAGGTGTCGTTCCAGATGCCGCGTGGCGGTCGTTGGCCGCAGGTGAGCACGGACAGGATGAAGTCCGGATCGGGGTCGGTGGGCCATCCCCAGATGAACAGGTCGTAGTTCCCGGTGTAGATCACCCGGGTGAGCTCCCTGTCGGTGAGGGCATGCTGCTTGACTCCGACCCCGATGCGCCGCCACCAATCGCCGATCAGTGCGGCCGACGTCTGGGTGTCCGCCCGTTCGCTGCGGGTGAACAATCGGAAGTTGAGCTCGTTGCCCGTCCTCGGGTCGTTGCGGGTGCCGTCGTGATTCGTATCGACGTAGCCCGCCCCATCGAGCAGCTCGTTGGCCCCGGCGATGTCGAAGGGGATGACGTCCGGGGGGTCGAGATGGAACGCCGCGGATGTCGGCGGCACGATGGTGCTGCCGACGGTCGCGCCGCCGAGCGCGACCTGGTTCACGAGCGCCTGCTTGTCCACGGCCATCGCGAGAGCCCTGCGCAGGGCCGGGTTCCGGAGACTCGTGTCCGCATCGGACTCCGGGATCGTGCCCGCGGGCGCGTTGGACCCCGTGTTGATGCCGATCGAGACGAACTGTGAGGCGATCGACGCGTGCGTGGTGATGTTCGGGGCGCCCTGCAGGGACTCGTAGAGGTCGACGGGGATCGAATCGGCGAGATCCACCTCGCCG
This sequence comes from Actinomycetota bacterium, assembly GCA_030773935.1. Classification (GTDB taxonomy): domain Bacteria; phylum Actinomycetota; class UBA4738; order UBA4738; family HRBIN12; genus JALYMB01. Next base: position 3,594 of record JALYMB010000122.1, read on the forward strand.
GAACGAAGGGCTGCGATCATGGCAGCATCGTCGGGATAGACCTTGAACACGATCTCGTCGATCTGCGGCGGACCCGACCAGTAGTCGGGGTTCGCGGCCAAGGTCCACGAGCGACCCCTGTCCCACGCAACGAGATGGAAGGGCCCCGATGTCACCGGTGTGCCGTTCGCGGGGTCGAAGTTCTCGAAGGTCCCGGCCTGGTCCGCACCCATCTCCTTCCAGACGTGCTCGGGGATGATGTAGTCGTAGATGGACAGCATCCCCGCCGTCGGTTGCGTCGTGTGGATGACCACGGTCCCGTCGTCGGGAGCGGTGATCGAGTCGACGTATCTCAGGTAGCTGACGCAGCAGGCGAAGCTGTTGTCGAGGATGTAGTTGTAGGTGAACGCCACGTCGTGGGCGGTCAGGGGCTCGCCGTCGGACCAACGCATCCCGGTGCGGATCGTGAACGTCCAGGTCAGACCGTCGGGGCTGATCCCGCCGTTGTCCGTCGTGGGAACCTCGGAGGCGATCCCGGGTACGGGCGAGAGATCCCGCGGCGAGAAGTCCACCAGGAGGTTGTACTGCAGTGCGAGGGAGGCGCCCGCGGGCGAGTCCGCCGCGAACGGATCGAACGAGTCGACGTCCTCCGTCGTTCCGTAGGTGAAAACGACCTTGTGGCTGGGGTTCGCGGACGATGTGCTCTGAGCGGATGCACTCACGGATGCCACCGCCAACGACACCGCCGTCGCCACCAGGATGGTGGCGACCATCCTCCTCGAGCGTCCTGTCGATCCCATCCGTGCTCCGTACGTCCGTTCCTGTGGTCTACGAGACCGGCTCGGCGCCGGGGTGATCGATCGTCAGCGAACGTGCGTCGGCGTCGAGCGTGGCGGGTACCCCGAGCGGAACCGTTGCAAGATGCTTGCCGTGGCCCAGCGGGAGCTTGTAGAGCGCGGGTACTCGGAGCGGTACCAGGTGCTTCTCCAGGACGTCCTCCAGCGAACGCGTGCGGGGCGCCTCCGGGCGCGCCTCACGCCAGTCGCACTCGAACATCTCTCCGACCACGACCCCGACAACCCCATCGAGCTTCCCGGCGGACCGGAAGTGCGTGAGGAGGTCGTCGAGCTGGTAGGGCGGCAGGTTCACGTCCTCGAAGAACAGGATGCAGCCGTCCAGCTGCACCTCCCAGGGCGTCGCGAAGCCGTGTTGCAGGGTGTACAGGTTGCCTCCGACCAGAGGCGCGGTCACCGTTCCCGGCACGATCGTTCGCACGTACGGGTCGTCGGGGTCGCGGGGAACCGGTCCGTCGGCGTGTCCCTTGAACGCCTGCACGGCCGATTCGAACGAGAAGTCGGTCCGCTCGGGGATACCCATGGAGCCGAACCCCGGTCCGTGGAACGTGGCCAGGCCCGTCTCCTGGCGGATCGCGACGTGCAGGTGCGTGATGTCTGAGAAACCCATGAACGCCTTGGGATTGGCGGCGATGATGCCGAAGTCCACGTGAGGGAGAACCTCCGCCGCACCCACCCCGCCCCACAGGCATTGCACCACGTCCACCTCGGGGTCGGAGAACATCGTGTTGATGTCCGCACCTCGGCCTTCCGGCGTTCCGGCGACGTAGTCGTCGCGGTCCCAGATGCCCTCGCCGAGCTTCACGCGGTATCCGCGCTCTTCCCACCATTCCTTGCAGCGCAGGATCTCGCTGGTGTTGAAGTACGGCCCCGATGGCGCAGGCACGCCGATCGTGCCCCCGTCGGGGAGCGGCTTGCCGAATCGGGTGGCGAGGATGTGGCTCACGGCTGCAGTCTCTCCTTCATGCGGGGGTCAGCGCAGCTCGGGGAGGTCGACCTCCTGGTATTCCTGTTCGCAGGGGATGCCGGGCGCCACCCACATACGACCGTGTTCCACATCGGCGATCATCGAGAACAGCACGGCCGAGGCCTCGTCTCCCTCCTCGGGATCGGGGTGCATGCAGACCGCCTGAGGGCTGGAGCCGTGATCGCGCAGGATCTCCATCAGATCCTCCGGCGTGCGCGGTTGCCGCTCCGCCAGCAGGTGCACGAGACGGTCGTAGCGAGCTCGGCTGCCCTCGGAGGGGGCAGGCGCCATGGCGGCCAGATCGGGATCCACGTAGTGGTTCGTGTGAACCGCGGGCCCCGGCTGCATCCGGTGCTGGGACGCGGTGGTCTCCACCACGAAGGCGTCCCCGCCCGCGAAGGCGTACACGTGGCCGTACCCTCCGGCACGACCCGGAACGGCGGCGCGACGGATCGCGTCGGCACGGTCTCGAGCCTCAAGGGCGCTCCGCGAGATCAGGACGCGGGGGGCGCCAACCGTGTCGTCGGAGGCCGTGAGGGACCCGATGCCCTGCGCGCCTCCGTGGGCGTTCATGCCGACCGCCGGCAGGCAGCACACCACCGTTGGTGACGCCACGGGTGCCCGGCCTACCGGCACGTCCACCACCACGGCAACGTTGCCCGTGTCTCCGGTCAGCCAATGCTCGTTGTGCGCGAGCAACGTCGTACCGGGGATCGAGATGGTCAGCGAGGAGCACCGCTCGACCGGAGGCGGCGGCGCGACCGGGGGTGTCGCGTACCCCTCCTTCTTCTGGAGGAAGAGCAGCCCGCCCCCGGGCGCCTCCAACAGCGGCTCGAGTTCCTCGAAGGCGTTGATCGCGAAGAGTTCCATCACGGGGACCATGGCGCCCAGGGACATGCCCTTCAGCACGGCGATGCCCTCCGGGTAGACAGCCTCCGACGAGACGAGATACGGAGTGAGCAGATCCTGCAGCGTCGACGACGACACGCCCCTGCGGTCGAGGTAGCGGTGGTAGAAGGCGATGGATTCCCCGATCAGGTCGCGGAGCTCGCTGCCGATCTTCAGGCCGCGCGCCAAGCCGTCACCACTGGCGCGCACCACCCGCAGTTCGCTCATGCCGCTGTTCTACCTCCCAGCCGGATCCGGCAAAGGGTAACCCGCGGTACGCGCCGAGGCCCTGACCTCGACCTCATGGATGAAGCCGCTCTTGCCGTCGTTGTACGTGAAGATGTCGTTGGGATGCACTGCGGCGAGCCGCCGCTTCAGGTCGGCGTAGCCGGCCGCGTCGTCGGGATGCGAGCGCAGCCAGTCGCGGAAGGCGATGTGACGCCGCTCCCAGTCGCCCCCGGACTCGCACAGGTGGACGTGCACCGGCCGCGCTCCGTCGTCGTAGCCCTTCGAGAGGAACTCGTGCCCGGTCTCGAGTGGGTCGATCTGGAGCCGGTAGCCGATCGCCGTGAGTGGCTCCACGACGGGCTCCCGAGGCACGAGCGAGGTCACGGACACCTGGACGTCGATCACGGGCTTCGCGGCGAGCCCGGGGACCGAGGTGGAGCCGATGTGCTCCACGCGCGCGGCGAGCTCGCCCAGCGCCTCCCGGATCGCGGCGGCCTCCTCCTCGAACCACGACCCCCATGCCGGGTCGTGCTCGGCGACGGCGTAGTCGCGCGTCCGCCCGCCGGTCTCACCCGGCCTCGCGCGGGAGCCGCGCCAGCGCGCGAGGTTCACGAATCCCTCGAACAACGCCTGCTGCGCGGGGTCGTCGGGCGCGGTGTCCTCGGGGTGCCACTGTACGCCCAGCATCCACACGTCCCGGTCGGGGTCGTCGACGACGCGCTCGATCGCCTCGACGAGGCCGTCGGGGCTCCAGCCGGTGGCGGTCAGCCCCTCGCCGACCCGGTCCACACCCTGGTGGTGGTGCGAGGAGCAGGACAGCGTGCGGACGCCCGCCGTCGCCAGCAGCCGGCTGTCCGGTGCAGCGCGCACCTCGTGCCGCGACTCCGTGTCCTCGACCGGAACGCCGTGGGGGAGGAGACCGGGCAGGTCGGGCAGATGCTGGTGCAGGGTGCCGCCCCACGCCACGTTCATGACCTGCATGCCGCGGCAGATGCACAACGTGGGCAACCGCATCGTGTCGGCTGCGCGAAGCAGCCCGATCTCGAACTCGTCGCGGTCGGGTTCCACTGCGTACAGGTGCTGCTCCGGAGCCTGCCCGTACCGTGCCGGATCCACGTCGCCGCCCCCGACCAGCAGCAGTCCATCGAAGGGCCGGAGCAGGTCCTGCGCGTCACCCTCCTCGCCCGGCGCGAGGATCGCGGTGCGGGCGCCGGTCGCCCGGACGCGGGCGAGGTACTGCGCAGGGACGCCGAACCCGCCGGAGGGCCAGCGAGCCACGCGGTCGTTCGACAGGTGGTACGCCACGACGGCGACCAGCGGCCGGTACGGGCTCACGATCGCTCCCGGATCACCTCGGCGAACCGGCGGAACGTCTCGGTGCCCCTGGCTTCGTGCACCGCCAGGTGGTCGTCGGCCTCCCGGCGGACCTCGGCGGGGGATTTCCCCCAGGTGGCGAGGAGGTCGGCCTCGGCGCTGAACGCGTCGAGCCACAGGTCCAGCTCGGCGCGGTCGACCTCGAAGTGCCACTGCACGCCCCACGTCACGTCGTTGACGCGGAAGGCCTGCATGGGGACGGCGTCGCCGGTGGCCAGCAGCTCCGCCCCGTCCGGCAGCTCGAACGTATCTTGATGCCATTGGAACACCGGATCGCCGTCGCCGTAGTGCGACAGGATCCGGTCGCCGGACGCCGCGGCCGTGGGACGAACGGCCACGAACCCCACCTCGCGCGCCGGGGCGACCGGTGCCGGCTTGTCCAACGCGCGCGCCAGCACCTGCGCGCCCAGACAGATCCCCAGATAGGGCACGCTACGCTGCACGGCCTCTCGTGTGAGATCGCGGATCTCCTTCAGGAAGGGGTGTGCGTCGGTGTCGTCCACGTTGTGCGAGCTGCCGAACATCACGATGCCGCTCACGTCGTCGAGGGACGGGCGCGGGGCCCCCGGCTCGATCGCATCGAACACACGGACCGGTACGCCCGTGGGCTCGAAGGCACGCAGGGCGAGGCCGAAGTTCTCGAACGTGTCGTTGCGGACGAACAGCACCGGCTCCATGGGATCGAGTGTACGGCCTCGCTCACGGGGGTTTGCCCGCAGCCGCGAGCCAGTCCTCGAAGCGGTCGTCGTCGGCCGTCGCCAGGAGCCGCTCGAAGTGCCGGTCCGCGTACTCCACGTAATCCACGTCGAGCGTTGACAGCGTCTGCTGCACCACGCCCCACATCGCCTCGCGGAAGTCCGACATCAGCCGCATCAGGCCCAGACGCGCTCGATGCCCGTCTCGCACCTCGTCGAAATAGGCGCTCAGTAGGTATCCCTGTGCCTCGTCGGCGAGGCCGTTGTTGATCGAGAGGTTGCCAAGATCGAAGAACGGGTCGCCCATGCCCGCGTACTCGTAGTCGAGGATCCAGACATGCTCGCCGTCCAACAGGAAGTTCGCGTTGAGCAGGTCGTTGTGACACGTCCTTGCGGGCATCGGCGCACGCGCGAACATGGACTCGATCCGCGCGGCGAGGCTGTGTGCCTGGTCGTAGGCGGGCGGTAGCGGGACGCCGCGCGCGCCAGCCAGGGCGGCATAGTCCTCGACGATCCGGAAGACGGGGAAGGTCGAGGGGATGGGGCCGCAGGCGTGGAGCGCCCGGACCGACCGCACCACGGCCGCGACCACGTCAGGTCGTTGCAGATCCTCCTGGGGCACCGCGGCGCCGTCCACGTACCGGGACACCAGGCAGCCGGCTTCGGGCAGGAACGCGAGGACCTGCGGGCCGACCCCGGCGGCGGCCGCCGATCGCGCCGCCACGTCCTCGGCTGCCCGATCGATGCCCAGAAGCTCCGTATCCGCCCCGAAGACCCGAACCACGACCCCCTCTCCGTTCGCCTGCAGGAGGTAGTTGCGGTTCGTGATGCCGGCGGTGAGGGCGGTGACCCGGACCTCCGCTGCGTCCATCCAGCCGGGCACCGCTGCGATGGCCGCCATGAGCGCAGGCTCGCCGAGGTCCTCGCCCGTCAGGGTCGGCGCCATGTCAGCCCCGTTCGAAGTACCGCTGCAACTCCCAGTCGGTGACGCACAGGTTGTCGAAGATCGACTGCTCCTGCACCGCGGTGTTCAGCAGGTGCTCGAACACGAAGTCGCCGAAGGCCTCGCGCGCCACGGTGGAACCGCGGAAGACCTCGATCGCCTCGTGCAGGCTCGAGGGCACGCGCGGGACGTCCTTGGCTTCATAGGCGTTGCCCACGAACATCTCGGGAGGTTCGATCTTGTTGCGGATGCCCCACATGCCGCTGGCGATCGTGGCCGCGAACGCCAGGTAGGGGTTCGCGTCACCGCCGGGGATCCGGCACTCCACGCGGAAGCCCGTGTGCTCGCCCACGGTGCGGAACCCGCAGGTGCGGTTGTCGCGGCTCCACACGATCGCGGTCGGGGCCCACGACCCCAACTGATACCGCTTGTAGCTGTTCACGAAGGGCGCGTACATCCACGCCATCTCCCGCGCCGTGGCCATCAGGCCGCCCAGGTACCACCGGAACGTCTCGGACAGGTGCTGGGGCTCATCTGCGTCCCAGGTCAAGGACTGGGTGCCCTCGGCGTTCCACAGGCTGGAGTGCAGGTGGCACGACGAACCGGCCTCGGCCATCGTCCACTTCGCCATGAACGTCGCCGCAACACCGTTCAGGAGGGCGATCTCCTTCACGCCGTGCTTGTACAGCGAATGGTGGTCGGCGTTGGACAGAGCTTCGGAGTAGGTGATGTTCACCTCGTGCTGTCCCTTGCCGAACTCGCCCTTGGAGAACTCAACCGGGATGCCGGCACCACGCATGCCGTTGCGGATCTGGCGGATCACCCACTCGTCGCGGGTCGTCTGCAGCATGTGGTAATCCATGATGTACGTGGAGCTGGGGCGCAGGTTGCGGTAGCCGCCGTCGGCGATGTCCGTGTAGGAGTCCCGGAACAGATAGAACTCGAGCTCCGACCCGGTCTTGACCGTGAAGCCCATCTCGGCGGCCTTCGCGATCTGGTCGCGCAGGATCTGGCGGGGCGCGACCGTCACCGGTGAGGCGTCCTCCTCGTCGGCGATGTCGCAGATCACCATGGCCGTCTTCTCCAGCCACGGGCACAGCCGCATCGTGGACATGTCCGGCACCATGCGGAAGTCCCCGTATCCGGTATCCCAGCTGGCGTAGTCGTAGCCCGGGAGCGGCTCCATCTCCATGTCGATCGCCAGGAGGTACAGGCACGCATGCAACCCCTCCTCGCCCAGGATCTCCTCCAGGAAGAAGTCCGGGAGCACGCGTTTGCCCATGAACCGGCCCTGGAGGTCGGTGAACATGCACAGGACGGTGTCGATCTCACCGGTGGCGGCGAGCTCTTCCAGTTGCTTCCCGTCGATCATTCCCCGTCGTTCCATCTTCCCCTCCCGGCCTCACCGTGCGCGGAGACGCAGACGGGCGCGGTGGCCG
>JALYMB010000123.1 GCA_030773935.1 Actinomycetota bacterium
GCCGGGAACGTGCGCGGGTGAACACCTACGATGGCCCGGTGTCCGACGCCGGAACGATCGAGCGGGCGCGGGGTGCGCTCCGCAGCCACGACTTCCGGCGGCTGTTCGGCGTCCGGCTGGTGAGCCAGTTCGCCGACGGGCTGTTCCAGGCGGCGCTGATCGCGTCGGTGGTGTTCTCGCCCGAGAACCAGAGCACCACCGTTGGGCTGTTCAAGGCGACGCTCATGGTCTCGCTCCCCTACTCGATACTGGGCCCGTTCGTCGGTGTGTTCATCGATCGGTGGTCGCGCCGGCGGATCCTGGTGCTGGCACCGTGGGTGCGAACAGCGACGGTGCTCCTTGTGCTCTTCGATCCCGTACGCCAGGCCGCGCCGTTCTTCGCGGGCGCCCTGATCGTGCTCTCGGTGAACCGATTCTTCCTGGCGACGGCGCAGGCCGTGGTGCCACGCCTGGTTCCCGGCGAGGACCTGCTGATCGCCAACTCCATGGCCACGGTCGGCGGGACGGTGGCGCTCCTGGCCGGCGTATACGTGGGTGGACAGGTGGCCGACGCGTTCGGCTCGGTCGGCATCGTGCTTGCCTCCGGTGGCCTGTGGCTGGTCGCGTCCCTCATCGCATCCCGGATCCGGAGCGATCTGGCACCGCACGCGATCCTCGAGGATCCGGACCTCCTGCGCCACGAGGTGCGCCGTGTGCTGGCCGAGTTCCGGGATGGGATCGGCAGGCTGGGGCGCACGCCGCGCGCGATCGGGCCCATCACCTCGATCACGCTGGATCAGATCGGGCAGGGCGTGATCCTGACGCTGTCGCTGGTGGTGTTCCGGGACCGGTTCCGGGAGGGTGTGGGCTCGTTCTCGAACGTGCTGGGAGCGGGGGGCCTCGGCGTCCTACTGGGGATCGTGACGGTGGGTGCGCTGGAGGATCGATTCGCGAAGGAGCGGATCGTCGCGGGTGCCTTCCTGGCCGGGGGGTTCGTCCTGCTCGCCGTGTCGCTCTACGTGACCGGTGCCTCGATCCTGCTGGCGAGCTTCGCGGTGGGCATCACCTTCGCGTGGAAGAAGATCCCGGTCGACACCATGGTGCAGGAGTCGCTTCCCGACGGCTACCGAGGCCGCGTGTTCGCCGTCTACGACGTGGCCTACAACCTCTCGCGCCTGGCTGCCGCCGCCCTGGCGATCCCCCTGTTCCCGCTGCTGGGCGAGGCCGGCACGGTGGCGGCGGTCGGCGTGGTGTTCGTCGCATGGACGCCGGTGCTGCCGCGATGGGTGGGGCGGGTGCCGGGCATCGATCTGCGGTTCAGCGACGGCGCCGAGGAGCCCACCGCGATCGTCTGGGGCGGGGTGGAAGAGTCGGTGCAGGTGCGCCGCGCTTGGGAGCGCGACGGCCGGCGTTGCTTCCGGCTGAGGCTGGCGGACGGCTCGGAGGTCGAGGTCAGCGGCCACCCGGGCCAGTGGCGGCGCGACGGCGAGACCTCGGACTGAGCGGCGCACCTGGGTTTGACGAGGGCCTGTGCTACGTAGTCTGCTGTACCTAGTTCAGGGGAGCAACAGACCGACAGGGCCGGGTATGGAGCTGAACCACGTTCAGGGGCACACTCACCTGGTACCCGTGTCGGCCACGGAGGCGGAGATGGACCACACAACGCACCACGCACGAACGGTGAGTGGATGCGTGGAGTGCGACGACATCAGCTTCGAGCCCAGCTGGTACGCGACGTTGCTCGCCGCCGCCGTGGAGCGCGACCTCCTGACGGAACTTCAGGGGAGGGCGAACCCCGCCTTCCACTGACAGCCTCTGGGCCCGGCGGCGTCGATCCCCCTCTCGACGTTGCCGGGCACCAGTGGCAACACGTGTCGCGGTTGGACGAGGTGCCGCGTGGCGTGAGCCTCAGGCCAGGGCCGACTCGCCGACCGTCGCGGGAGTGAGCTCGGCGTCGGCAGGCGCGATCTGTGCCTGACCCCGGCGGCGGCGGGCCGCGAGCAGCACGAGCCCGGTGACCAGCGCCACCCCCCCGTTCAGGACGAACGCCCACCGGGCGCCCATGTGCTGTCCGATCCATCCCGTGATCGGTGAGCCGATCGGGGTCGAGCCCAACAACACGATGGAGTACAGCGCCATGACCCGGCCGCGCGCCTGCGGCTTGGCCGCCAGTTGCAGCATGGAGTTCGCCGTGATCAGCAGCACCATCATGAACAGGCCCATCGGGATCAAGAGGGGGTAAGCCCACGGGAGCGACGGCGCCAGCGCCGGGAGGATCAGCGCGATCCCGGACGCCGTGGTGAACAGCGCCAGCCGGTACATCGTGGGGGTCGCCGCCCGGTTCGCCATGAAGATCGCGCCGACGAACGCCCCGATCCCCGTCATGGCCGACAGGGAGCCGAGCGTGCCGGGACCGCCGCCGAACGTCTGCACTGCCAGCAGGGGCACCAGCACCGCCCAGTTGAAGGAGAACGTACACACCACCGCGAGCGCCACCAGCGGCCGGCGCAACTCCCGCGTGCTCCAGACATAACGAAGGCCTCGCATCAGATGGCCGCGTTCGCGCGTGGTGCGCTCCTGCGGGTGGAGGTCCTCAGGACGCATCAGTCTCAGACCGGCGATGACCGCCAGGTAAGAGAGGGCGTCGACCAGGAACGGGGAAGCGAGGCCCACACGCTGGATCAGGAGGCCGGCGAGTGCGGGCCCCAGCACACGCGAGAACATGAAGACGGCGCTGTTCAGGCTCACGGCGTTCGTGAGGTCGTCCTCCCCCACCATCTCCACGTAGAAGCTCTGCCGCGTGGGGTTGTCCAAGGCAAGGATCAGACCGCCGAGCAGGGACAGTCCGTACACCATCCACAGGGTGACGACGTCGAAGGCCACCAGCGAGAACAGCATCAGCGAGACCCCCGCCTGCAGACCCTGCGTCCACATCAGGATCTTCCGTTTGTCGAAGCGGTCGGCCAGCACGCCGCCGTAGGCACCCACCAGCAAGATCGGCAGGAACAGCAGAGCCGTGTTGATGCCGAGCGCGACGCCCGAGTGGGTGAGCAGAAGCACGAGCCAGGCCGTGGCGGTGGCGTTCAGCCAGGTGCCGGTGGTGGAGATCACCTGACCGATGAAGTACAGGCGGAAGCTCCGCGAGGCGTGCAGAGAGCTGAAGGTCTTGCGGGCCGATTCGCCGAAGCGGCTCATCGCGGCTCCTCGGTGAGGTCGGCGATGATGTCGGCCGCTCGCTCCAACGTGGCCACGTCCTCCGGCGGCAGCGCTCGAAGACGACCGACCAGGAAGGCGTCCATGTTGCGGCGGCGGCGGGACAGCAGCTTGCGGCCCTCCGGCGTCACCACGAGCCAGGCGATCCGCCGGTCCAGCGGATCGGGCGTCCGGGTGACCAGGCCCTCGGCCAGCAGCGAGGCGACGATCGCGGTCATGGTGGGCGGCTGCACCTGCTCGTGCGCCGCCAGGGCGCCCATGGTCATGGTGCTGTGCCTCTCGATCGTGGTGAGTGCCGAGAGCTGCGGCTGGCTCGCGCCCGGCGCCGAGCCCTCCCGGCGGAGCCGGCGCGCCAGACGGCCGACGCCGTGGCGGAGCTGCGCGGCGAGCTCTCCGAGGTTGACGGTAGCGGGACTGGCGGGCATGGATCCATGATACTTCGGAAAACTAACTAGTGACACGAACGAACCGTCGGCGCCGATCCGGGGGCCGGCCGGAAGCTATCGTGGAGCTCGCATGCTTCACGAAGGGAAGGGATCTCCGAAATGCCCAGCCACCGTATCCTGCCGGCCGTCGTCCTCCTGCTCGCGGTCACCGCCGCGGCGTGCACCGACGACGGCTCCACGGCCGCCACGGTGACCACGAGCACCGAACCCACCACCACGAGCCCGTCCGCGGACGCCACCACGTCCCCGAGCTCGGTGACGACGCCCAGCCCCGAGCCCGTGATCGAGGACGGCAAGCACTTCGTGTTCGTGAAGAAGGGGAAGGCAGGCGATCCGGACACGCTCACCTTCGACCTCGCGATCTTCCTCACGGGTCACGAGGCCGAGCAGGCCGCCGCTGAGGCCGGCGACGAGGTGCCGGTGCCCAACGACGTCTACATCATCAACGACAACCCGAAGCTGCGCACGGTGCCGCTGGCGCCGACGGCGAAGATCCTGCTCCTGAGGTGGTCCCAGTGCTGCGACGTCTTCGTGCCCGTCGATTTCGAGCGGTTCGCCGGATACCTCACCGACCCAACGAACGACTTCCACGGCACGCTCTCCCCGTACTGGGTCCGCGTGCAGAGCGGTCAGATCGTGAAGGTCCAGGAGCAGTACCTGCCGTAGGCTCGGCGGGGTGAGCCCTCGCGAATGGGACGCCGTTGCCTACGATCGGCTGGCCGCGCCCATGACGCGATGGGGCCGAGCCGTCGTCGACCGCCTGGACCTGCGCGGTGGCGAGCGGGTGCTGGATGCCGGCTGTGGCACCGGGAAGGTCACGACCATGCTGCGCGAACGGCTGCCGAACGGCGAGATCGTGGCGCTGGACGCGAGCGCGGCGATGGTGGCGCGCGCGCGTGAGCGC
>JALYMB010000124.1 GCA_030773935.1 Actinomycetota bacterium
GGCCTACCGGTGCCCCGGCTGCGACCACGAGATCCGCGCCGGCGTCTGGCACCTAGTGGTGGTGCCGGTCGGGGACCCCGACTCCCGCCGCCACTGGCACACGGAATGCTGGCGTCGGGAGACGCGCCGGATGGGCCGGCACCGCAGCTGACCTGGCGGGAGCGGATCGTCGGGCATGTCGGAGCGACGGTCTACGATCGCGACATGGACGCCGCCCAGCCGACCGCCTCGAACCTGTGCATCCCGGTCGGGGGATCCAAGCGCCTGCCCTGCGACGCCTGCGGGGCTCCGATGGAACCCGAACATGCCCACTACCGGTGCCCGCAGTGCGGTTACATCCTTCCCTGCTGCGGGTGGTGACCGGCCGCGGCCCCCAAGCTGTATACGGTGTCATACAGGTCGAGGTACGATCCGTCCGTGGACGAGCCGGCCTTCGCGCGGATGTGGGAGTTCGGCGGCCGGTGGTACGCCCGCCTGGACTCCCCGGCGTTCATCGAGGTCACCGGCGTCACGCGGGAACGCTGCCTCGAGGAGCTGCGCCGAGTGACCGGTGACGAGGTCACCCTGTCGGTGGAGACCACGCCGGCACTGGCGGGCGTCGCCGAGTGCGCCGAGATCATGGGGTGGGACAAGCGCCGCGTCATCACGTACCTGAACCGCGGCTCCTTCCCCGAGCCGCTCACGGCGCTCGCCTCCGGGCGGATCTGGCGCCGCGAAGACGTGGAGGCGTACGCACGGGAGTGGCACGGCCGCCGGCGCCGGAGCACCAGGCCGTGACCGGTGACCAACCGAGGATGCTCTTCCTGATCCGGCACGGCCGCTCGGATCTGGATTCAGACGTTATGACGGTGACGGTTCGCGGCCGGCAGTGGGATCCACCCCTCGGCGAGGAGGGCCGTCTGCAGGCCGAGCTGCTGGGGCGCCGCCTCGCCATGATGCCGCCGCCGGCCGCCGTGTACTGCTCCACGTTCCAACGCGCGCGCGAGACCATCGCGCCCTACGTGTCGCGCACCGGCTGCGACGTGACCTATCTCGAGGAGCTGGGCGAGGCGTTCATCGGCGCGTGGGAGGGCATGTCCTTCGAGGAGATCGTGAAGGACGACGAGGAGATGCTGCCCCTGTTCCGCAACCAGGAGGCCATGTGGCGGCGCGCCCCCGGCGCCGAGCCTCTGCCCCGGCTGCAGGAGCGCGCCACGACCGCCATCGAGGCCGCCCTGGCACACCATCCCCAGGGGGACGTGATCGTCGTGGCGCACGGCGGCATCATCAACGCCTACATCGCACCGATCCTGGGGCTTCACGAGCTCGAGATGTTCTTCCTGCCCGACAACACCTCGATCAACACGGTGGTGGTGGAGGGGGATCGTCGCTCTGTCCGCTTCCTCTCCGACGTCCGTCATCTGCATGAGCCACATTTCTTCGACCCCGACGCGTGAGCGCGGCGTGTGACCGGTCCACGCGCCTATACTCGCCGCGCGACCGCTCGCGAGAGGAGACCGCCGTGTCCGTGAAGTTCCTTTCCGAGGAGTGGGCCGAGGCCCTGAAGACGGCTCTGAACGCGGACGAGGCGTTCCGGACCGCGGCAGCTTCCAGCTCGGCGCGGATCCAGCAGGTCATCACGCAGGACGGTGGGGATACCCGCTACTGGATCGTGATCGCCGACGGAACGATCGACATGGGGATCGGTGACCTCTACACCGTGGATGCCACGATCACGGAGAGCTACGACTCCGCCGTCGCCCTTTCCAAGGGTGAGCTCAACGCCGTGACCGCGTTCATGACCGGCAAGATCAGGATCGCCGGCAACATGGGGATGCTGATGGGGCTCCAGGCGGCGCTCTCTCGCCTGCCCCCGGCCATGAGCTCGATCCAGACCGAGTACTGAAGGCCTCAGCCGCGGTCGGTCATCACCGCCACCGTCGCGGTGGCACGCGCCAGCAGGCGGTCGGCTCGGTCCCGGATATCGGCCTCCGCGTAGGCGATCTGGGAGCCCACCCGCACCGTGGTACCTACCGCCGTGATCCGCCCCGGCCTGCCCGGAGCCAGGTAGTGCACGTCCAGCTGGATCGTCACGTGCCGTCGCCCGGCCGGGACCATCGAACGGACGGCCAGACCCGTCGCCGTGTCCGCCAAGGTCGCGATGACGCCGCCGTGCAACGAGCCCTGCAGGTTGAGATGGTGGTCGGTCGCTTCCAACGCGATCTCCACCCGGCCCGCCGTTGCTCCCACGAGCTCCATGCCCATCCAGGAGTGGAACGCCGAACGGGCGACCCGGTCGCGAAGATCGGCCTCGATCTCGTGTTCGTCCATCCCGCTACCTCCCCGGTCGCGTAGTTTGACACGGGAACGATGACGGGCCGCGAGCGCGTTTGACGCTCCCAGGGACCGGGAGGGAATATCCGGGGGTCGTCCCGAGGCGGCCCCGACAGGCTCGAAGGGGAAGGGGGAGGTATGCGTCCACGGCTCTCGAAGGGCCTTGCCGTGCTCGCCGTCTTGACGATGACCGCGGCGGCGTGCAGCAACAACGACAGCACCACTGGCGCAAGCGGCAGCGGCGGGATCCAGTGCAATGGGGACATCAAGATCGGGGTGGCGCTCGACGTCGGTGGGCTGGGCGACAAGTCGTTCAACGACGCCGCCAAGCGAGGCCTGGACAACGCGATCGCCGACGGACTCGTCTGTGTGGACAACACGAAGTTCATCGAGGCGAACGCCACCGGCTCCGACCGTGACCAGAACATCCAGTCGCTGGCAGACGCCGGCTACAACACCGTCGTCGGCGTCGGGTTCGCGTTCTCGCCGGGCGTCAACGAGATCGCTCCGGACTACCCGGACGTGAACTTCGCCGTCATCGACGGGTACGCGACGTGCGGCACCGCCTGTGGGCTGACCAACGACAAGCTCACGAACGTCGCCGACCTGACGTTCAAGGAGCAGGAGGGGTCCTACCTGGTCGGGATCGCCGCGGCCCTCAAGTGCGGCTGCGACACGATCGGGTTCCTCGGCGGCCAGCAGGGCATCGGCCTCATCGAGAAGTTCGAGGCCGGGTACACGGCCGGGGCGCTCTCGGTGAACCCGAAGATCAACGTCCTCGTCGAGTACATCGGCACCGATGAGACGGCGTTCAACGACGCGGTGAAGGGCGAGGCACTCTCGACGAAGATGTACGACGACGGCGCGGAGATCATCTATCACGCCGCCGGTGCATCGGGGGCCGGGTTGTTCAACGCCGCGGTGAAGGCGCAGAAGTTCGCCATCGGCGTCGACTCCGACCAGTATCTGACCGCGAGTCCGGACCAGCAGCCCTGGATCCTCACCTCCATGCTGAAGCGCGTCGACGTCGCCACGTACAACGCGATCAAGCAGACGGGCGAGGGGAGCTTCATCACGGGGCCGCAGGTCTTCGGCCTGGCTGAGGACGGCCTCGACTACTCCAAGTCCAACACCGAGGCGCTCACCCAGGACATCATGGACCAGATGGACGCCGCGAAGCAGGACATCATCGACGGCAAGATCGTCGTGCCCGACGACCCCACCAAGATCTAGAGGGAACGGGGAGCGGG
>JALYMB010000125.1 GCA_030773935.1 Actinomycetota bacterium
GTGCGCACACCCGCCGGCATGTCGACGATCATGGCGCTCGGAGCCGTGGGCGTCCTCGGCGGCCGTCGGCGCCGGCGGACGCGCGGAGCGCACGAGGCCGTGGAGGTCGATCGCCGACCGCGGTCCGACGGCGACCGTGGCGGGAGCGCCGCCAAGCCCTCACGCCCCACGCGTTCGGGTGGTGGCTCGACCGGTCCGATCCTGGGGGCCGTCGCGGTGCTGGCGCTCGCACTCAGCGGGGTCCTGTTCCTGCTCCCGGAGACCGCCGTCCAACACCGAGAGGTCGTCTACTCGCAGCTCGGATCGTTCTCGTACTCGGCGAGCGTCCCGCGCGGCATGCCCGTGTACGGGCGCACGACCGCGCACACGGGCGACCCCGTCTACCTTCGGCTGGCCGATGCCATGAGGGTGAGCTTCCGGTATACGCTCGACACACCGGGACTCCTCCAGGCGGGCGGGACGATCGGACTGAGGGCCGAGATCGGCAACGTGAGCGGCTGGACCCGGCCGGTGCCGCTCGTGGCGCCGGCGACGTTCGAGGGCGCAACCGCCTCCGTGAGCGGCACGATCGACCTAGCCGCCTTGACCGAGATGACCTCGCGTTTGGAGAGCGCCACCGGGATCGTCGGCGGGCAGTACACGGTCACCGTGATGCCCGACGTCGAGCTCGACGGCACGCTGTCGGGGCGCCCGCTGTCGGAGTCGTTCACGCCGTCGCTGCGGTTCCTACTCGACCCACTGCAGATCCAGCTCCTGCCCGAGGGTCAGCCCGCACCCGGCGCGCAGCCGAGCAACACGCTCACCCCGTCCTCGGGCAGCTCGCTGACGATCGATCGCGAGGTGCCTCGAACGTTCTCATTCGCCGGCGTGACGGTTGGTCTCCTGCCGCTCCGGGCTGCAGCGCTCGCGCTCGTCGGGTGCGCGCTGCTGGGACTACTCGTGGTCGCGATCTCGCGGTTCCGTGCCCGCCGAAAGGGCGAAGCGGCGACGATCCAGGCGCGTTTCGGGAAGTGGCTCATCCCGGTCCACACCGACGCGCTGCCCTCGCTGAACCGGTTCGTGGAGGTCGAGAGCTTCGACAGCTTGGTGCGCCTGGCCGAGCACTACGGTCACGTGATCTTGCACGAGGAACACGACGGTGCCCACGCCTACCTCGTCGAGGAGAACGGCGTCACCTACTGCTACCGGTCGCGCGCGGGTCGATGAAGGGTCCTCGCCCTCGCCGTCACAGATCCGCGGGTTCCTGCACCTGGGTCGGGCTCCTGATCGTCGCCATGGTTGCCACCTCCGCGATGCTGGGGATGGCGGCGGCCAACACCGTGCCGGCCTCCAAAGCCGCAGACAAGACCAGCACCGTCACCGCCGAGCAGCTCAAGCCGGCCTCCTGCAACGCCATCACGCTCACCGCGCTGGTCACCGGGTCTGGGACGTTCGGTGGCGGGGCTGCGTCCGAACTCATCCTCGGCTCCGCGGGCGTGGATACGATCACGGGCGGGAACGGGAACGATTGCCTCCTTGGTGGCGGAGGCAACGACTCGCTCAGCGGGGGCGGGGGCACAGACGTGTGCATCGGTGGTCCCGGGACCGACACGTTTACCGCCTGCGAAACGCAGATCCAGTAGCCTTCGGGGCTACGGCCCCAGATTGTAGCCCAACCGTCTCGGTAGGTGAGCGAGCGCAGACGTGAGGGGATCCACGCGCCGCTCGTCGTCCTCGAGCCGGTCCTTGCGCAGGATCGCCGCCGAGACCACCCGCTCGCCCGGCGGGAACAGCCACGACGGCGGGAAGCGCTTAGGCGTCCCGCCGACGAGCGGCAGAGAGGTGCACTCATCCTCCACACCGAGCGCGAGCCCGCTCAAGATCCTCCCGCCGAGATGACACGGACCGACGCCGTTCCCGGTGAACCCCAGCCCGAAGTGCACCGTCCCGCCTTCCCACGATCCGAAGAACGGGAGGTGCTGACCCGACATGTCGATCGGTCCGCCCCACGCCGCCTCGAGGGGCACCTCGGCGAACGAGGGGAACCATCGCGCGAAGTCGGCCACGAGCGAGGCCACGGACCCCTCGTCGTACCGGTACCGAGGTCCGATGCCCTGCCTGGCCACGCGCAGCCCGGCACCGCCGAACGCGATGCGTCCCTCCGGCGTCGAACGCACGTAGTGCAGCGCCGTTCGGAAGTCGTACAGGCCTTCGCCACCGATCCATCCGATGCGCTCGAGCGCCTCCGGGGCGGGCGCGCTGACCACGATGTACGTTCCGCGGACGGCGATGTCGCGTCGGAACGCGTGCCACGCATGTGCCCACGCGTTCACGCCGAGCACCGCTCGTCCTGCGCGGACCGTCCCGCTCGGTGTCTCGGCGACGACCG
>JALYMB010000126.1 GCA_030773935.1 Actinomycetota bacterium
CTCCGAGACCGAGCCCCACCTCACCGCGCGGGGCACGAGGATCGCCTCCGTCATGGCCAGGCACGGTCTCAAGGAGCTCTTCGGCCGCCCCGACAGCGACGGAACAACCGGCAAGCGTCGGCAGGCCAAGCGACTGCGTTCCGCGCTCGAGGAGCTCGGCCCCACCTTCTCGAAGCTCGGGCAGGTGCTCTCGACGCGTCCCGATCTTCTGCCGCCGGAGTTCATCGAGGAGCTTGCGTCGCTGCAGGACAACGTGCCGCCGCTCACCGAGGAGCAGGTGGTGACCGTCATGGAGCAGGAACTCGGCGTGCCGTGGGAGGACGTGCTCGGGTCGATCGAAGCCAAGCCGCTCGCGGCGGGCACGATCGCCCAGGTGCACCGGGCCACGCTCGCGGGCGGCGACCGGGTCGTGGTCAAGGTGCAACGCCCGGGGGCGCGCGAGGACATCGAACAGGACCTCGCGCTGCTGGAGCTCTTCGCCGAGAAGGTGTCCGACCGAAGAGAGCTCAAGCAGGTGATCGACATGGGGGCGGTGTTCGAACACCTGTCCGCGTCGCTGCACCGGGAGCTGGACTTTCGGCAGGAGGCCGCGAACATCGAGCGGATGCGGGAGGTGATCGCCGGTTACTCGCGCCTGGATGTCCCGGACGTCTACGGCGAGCTGTCCACGTCGCGGCTGCTGGTGATGCAGGAGATCCAGGGTGTGTCGATCGCACAGGCACCCGAGGGCTCGCCCGAGCGCAAGGAGGCCGCGCGCCAGCTGTTGGAGTCCTACTACAAGCAGATCCTCACCGATGGCTTCTTCCACGCCGACCCGCATCCCGGCAACCTGATGTGGTGGCACGACTCGGTCTACTTCCTGGACTTCGGGATGGTCGGCGAGGTCAGCGCCGACATGCGTGAGCATCTGATGTTGCTGCTGATGGCGTTCTGGCAGGAGGACGTGGGTTTCCTCACGGACGTCACCCTGCAGCTCGCGAACGCCGTCGACCGAAGCGACCTGGACATCGATAGGTTCCAGGCCGAGATCGGCGAGCTCATGGCGAAGTACCGCGGCCTGTCGCTGCGGGAGATCCAGCTGGGACCGATCCTTCAGGAGATGACGGAGATCTCGATCCGCCATGACGTGCCGCTCCCGGCGTCGCTGGCACTCACCGGCAAGGCGATGGCGCAGATGCAGCTCGCCACCGCGCAGCTCGATCCGGAGCTCGACCCCTTCGAGGTGGCGGGGAGCTATCTGATGCGGGGGGTCCTCGGTGGCATACGGGAGAAGATCGATCCGAAGACCCTCTACTACCAATCGCAGAAGCTGAAGGTTCGCTTCCGTTCGGTGGTGGAGGCGATCGAGCGGTTGATCGGCGCGCGGCCCGGCGCCAAGCTCGAGGTGAACTTCCGCGCGGCGCCGTTGGAGGAGACGATCCGGCGAGCCGGACGCCGGCTGTCCCTGGGCATCACCGCGGGCGCGTCGTTGCTGGGCTCGGCGATGACCGCATCCTCCGACCGGGTGGCCGCATGGATCCCGGCGAGCCTGGGCGTCCTGGGCGCGCTGCTGACCCTCGGCCTGCTGGTCGACCTCGGTCGTCGCGGGAAATAGGCGGCCCCGCCGGCCTAGCCCTCGATCCTGGTGCCCTTGCTCTGCATCGGCGTGCCCGCATCGGGCTTCGCCGAGCCGCCTCCCTTGCGGATCGAGCGCATCACGAGCTTCTCGATGAAGAACGCGCCGATACCCAAGACGCCGCCCATCATCCACCGCTCGATCCGACGGAAGAGGCTGCGCGGCCGCGGTGTCACGGAGGTCATCAGGCGGGGACCCCGCGCGGCGCGAGAGGCCCATCGCTCGATCGGCGCGGGGAGGTCACGCCGTCAACTCCGGGTCGTCGTAGGCAACGCGGAAGACCTCCACCAGCTCCTCACGGCCCTTCACGACGCGGGGCCCGATCGACTCACAGGGGATGCCGGGTGCGGCCACCACCGTGGACGCGGCGGCGACGATCTCTCCACCCCCGGCCTCGGACTGCAGCCGCTGCGCCACGTTCACCGCGTCCCCGATCACCGTGTACTCGAGGCGTCCGCCGCCGCCGATCGCTCCGGCGATCACGGTGCCGGTGTTGAGCCCGATGCCCACTCCGAGGACCGGGACCTCGTCGGTGCCCCAGCCCTGCGCGTTCAGCTCGGACTGGCGCCGCTGCATCGCGATGGCGCAGCGCAGGGCGCACGCGGCGTGATCCGGCAACGGATCGGGTGCGCCGAAGATGGCCATCACCGCGTCGCCCTGGAACTTGTCGATCATGCCGCCGTGTTCCACCACGATCTCCGCCATGGCGCCGAGGTGGCGGCCCACGATCTCGGCGATGACGCGCGCCGACAGACGCTCGGCGATCGTGGAGAAGCCGCGGATGTCGCTGAAGAGCACCGTGACTTCGAGCTCCTGCGACATCGTGGCGCCGTCGGCTCCGGCTTCGAGCCGGTCGGCCACCTGCTGCGGCACGAACGATCGGAGCGAGCTGACCGACG
>JALYMB010000127.1 GCA_030773935.1 Actinomycetota bacterium
CGATGCGGCGCGGCTGATCCAGCGACGGTTCACCAACGCGGTGGAGGGGATGCAACCGGGCCAGGTCCGCTACGGCGCCTTCGTGAACGCGGACGGTTCCATGGTCGACGACGGCAACGTGTACCGGTTCGCCGACGACCGCTTCTGGGTCCTGATCAACACCGCTGATCTCGAGGGCTGGTTCCGTGAGACCGCGGCCGACCTGGATGCTGAGATCGAGCATCGCACCGACGATCTGGCCATGGTCGCCGTCCAGGGCCCGACGTCACAGGACACGCTGCGGCCGCTGGTCGATCGCGACCTCGGCGAGCTGGGGTACTTCCGGTTCTGGCCGGAGCCGGTGACGGTCGCCGGCGTGCCGGCCACGGTGACCCGCACGGGATTCAGCGGTGAGCACGGGTACGAGGTGATCGTCGCGCCGAACGACGCACAGACGGTGTGGGATGCGCTCCTCGGGGCCGGGGCGATGCCGTTCGGCTTGACCGCGATCGACCTCGCCCGCACCGAGGTCGGCCTGATCATCATCGCGGTGGACTACGTTCCTGGGGAGCGTTCCCCCTGGGACCTGTCGATGGACCGGTTCATCCGGACGGACACCGAGTGCGTCGGGGAAACGGCATTGCGCGAACGGGGCGCGAACCCTCCGAAGCGGTTCAAGACGCTCCAGATCGAGGGGGACGCCGCGCCCGACTACGGGGCGGCGGTCACCAAGGACGGCCGGGAGGTGGGCGTGGTCACCTCGCCTGCCTCCAGCCCCCGCGTGGGGACCATCGGTCTCGCGGTGCTCGACGCCGACCTCGCCACGGACGGCGAGAAGGTGGAGGTCGCGGTTGGGGACGGCACGGCAGCGGCGACGGTCGCGCCGCTGGCGATCCTCGATCCGCAGAAGCGGCGGCCGCGCGACTGAGGGGCGCGCTAGAGTCGCGCCGTGGTCGCGGAGCAGATGTTCGGCGTCGTTCCGAACTTCAGCGAGGGTCGACGGACCGACGTGATCGAAGCCATCTGCAGGGCGCTGCAGGTCCCCGGCGCCCACCTCGTCTATCGCCAGGCCGACCCGGATCACAACCGCCTCGATACGACGGTGCTCGGCGATCAGGACGCGGTAACGCGCGCCGCGCTCTCCGGGGCGCGGGTTGCCGTCGCGCTGATCGACATGGAACACCACACGGGTGGGCACCCGCGGATGGGCGCCGCCGACGTGATCCCGTTCATGCCGATCCGCGGGGTGACGATGGACGACTGCATCGAGCTCGCGCGGAGCTTCGCGAAGGAGTTGGCGACGTCACTGGACCTCCCCGTCTACCTCTACGATCAGGCTGCGCTCGTTCCCGAACGCGCGTCGCTGGCCGAGGTGCGCAGGGGCGAGTTCGAAGGGCTCCGCGACGCCGTCGCCCGGGGGGAGCGTCTCCCCGACTTCGGGCCCCATGTGCTCGGCGCCGCCGGCGCCACCGCAGTCGGCGCGCGGAAGGCGCTGATCGCGTTCAACGTCTATCTCGACGGCACGGACGAGGAAGCGGCGCGCGCGATCGCCCGAGCGGTCAGGACGTCGGGTGGGGGTCTCCCGGGGCTGCGGGCGATCGGGTTCCTGGTCCCGGAGCGCGGATCCGTCACCGTGTCGATGAACCTCGTCGACCATGAGGTGACCGGGATCGCGGATGCGTTCGACGCGGTCGCCACCGAGGCCGAAGCCCGGGGACTGCGGATCACCGACTCGGAGATCGTTGGCCTCGTTCCGGAGGCGGCGCTTGGCGAAGGAGACATCGCCCACGTCCGCCTGCGAGGATTCGATGCGGACCGCCAGGTCCTGGAGCGGCAGATCGAGGGAGCCGGATGAGCGACGTGAACGAAGGGACACCGCCGGAACGGTCGTCGGCCGGTTGGAGCACCGGGAAGAGCGTCGCGATGCCGCAACCTGCCATCGCGGTGGAGGTCCCGCTCGGAGGCCAGCGGATCCAGCGGTTCCTCGACGAACTGGGATCGGACGCGCCGACCCCCGGTGGGGGCGCCTGGGCCGGCATCGCGGCGGCGGCCGGCGCGGCGTTGATCGTGATGGTCGCCCGCCTGACGCTCAAGAAGAAGGGGTTCGAAGAGGTGGCGGGGCGGATGGCGGCGATGGCCGAGGAGTGCGACGAGGAACGCCACATCCTGCTCGGCCTGGCCGACCGTGACGCGGCCGCCTATCGGGACGTGATGGCCGCCTACAGGCTGCCGAAGGACACTGCGGAGCAGTTGCAGGTCCGCACCTACACGCTCCAGCACGCGCTCGAGAACGCGGCCGATGTGCCGCTCGAGATCGCTCGTCGTTCGGTGTACCTGATGGGGCTCGCGGAAGAGGCGATCACCTCGGGCAACCCCAACGCCGCTTCGGACGCGTACAGCGCGGCTGCGGCGTTGCACGCGGCCGCCCTGTCGGCGCTCGCCAACGTGGACATCAACGCGATCACGTTCATCGACAAGACGCGGCAGCGCGAGCTGTCGGACTCCGCAAGCTCGCTCCGGAACCGGGCGCAGTCGATCCTGCGCGACGTGGGCGAAGCCTTCGTGATCGCCGTCCACACCTGAACCCGTTGCCCGCCCGGGGGTTGCGCGCGGGGCCGCGTCGCGGCAGGCTGCGACCGTGAGGATCGACGCCGTCG
>JALYMB010000128.1 GCA_030773935.1 Actinomycetota bacterium
GCCTTGCGCTGTGTGCGCTCGACCTTCACCTGGGACCGGCGAGGGAGGTCGCCGTGGTGGGGGACGCGGCCGATCCGGCCACCCGCGCGCTCGTCCGGGCGGTGACGGCGGAGCGGTGGCTGCCCAACGTGGTCGTCGCCACAGGCGCTCCGGGCGACGAGGGCGGCGGGACCGTGCCCCTGCTCCGAGATCGCGACCCGGTCGACGGCCGCCCGGCGGCGTACGTGTGCGAACGCTTCGTCTGCCGGCTGCCGGTCACCAGCGTTGAGGACCTGCTGGCGCAGCTGATCGAGCCGTCGTCGGGTTCCGCTTCTTGAGCGGGTAGCATCCCGTCATGACCACGCTCGCGTCCGGCGACACGGCACCGGACTTCGCCCTTCCGGATCAGGCGGGGAAGACCGTGAAGCTCTCGGACCTGCGTGGGCGCCGCGTGCTCCTCTACTTCTATCCGGAGGCGGACACGCCGGGCTGCACGATCCAGTCGTGCGCGGTGCGCGATGCCCGGACGGACTTCGAGGGACTCGAGGTGGACGTGCTCGGCATCAGCCCCTCCCCCGTCGACGCGCAGGCCGCGTTCGACACGAAGTTCTCGCTCGGCTTCCCGCTGCTGTCGGATCCCGACCACGCCGTCGCGGAGGCCTACGGGGTGTGGAGAGAACGATCCCGGTACGGGAAGCGCTCCATGGGGATCATGCGATCGTCGTTCCTGGTTGACGACGACGGGCGGATCGAGGGCGCCTGGTACAAGGTCACTCCGGAGGACACCGTTCCGAAGGCGCTCGCGGCGATCCGGCAGCGGACCACACCCGCGGCCTGAGAGGTCGTCACCGGCCGCTGGGGTCGATGCGCTCCTCGCGTAGACTGCCCGCCTGTCCGCATCTGCGAAGGAGCTTGAGCCATGACCACCGCGACGATCGTCACGAACCGGGGCCAGTTCACCGTGCGGTTGATGCCGGATCACGCCCCGAAGACCGTTGCGAACTTCACTGAGCTCGCCAGCGGCGGGCGGGAATGGACGGACCCGCGGGACAGGCAGACCAAATCCGAGGCGCTGTATCCCGGCACGATCTTCCACCGGGTGATCGACGGCTTCATGATCCAGGGCGGCGACCCGACGGGCACCGGCACGGGTGGCCCCGGCTACCGTTTCGAGGACGAGTGCCCGCCCGGGGCTCCCGGCTTCGACAAGCCCGGCCTGCTGGCGATGGCGAACGCCGGCCCAGGCACGAACGGGTCGCAGTTCTTCGTGACGGTCACATCGGCCCCGTGGCTCACGGGCAAGCACACGATCTTCGGCGAGGTGACCGATGGCTACGACGTGGTCGAGGCCATCAGCAAGACCGCCACGGGTGCCCAGGACCGGCCGAGCGAGGACGTCGTGATCGAGCGGATCGACATCGCCGACTAACGCTTCCGAGGCCGGCGGCCGAGGGAGATAGGGTGTCGAACGATGCGATCCCACGGCTGGTCCCCGGCTCTCCCTGGCACGGCGATCGGAGTTCCCCGCTGCCCAGGGTCGTGATCACGATGCCCGCCTATCAGGCGGAACGGACGCTGGAGCGGACGGTGCTCGCCATCCCGGCCGGTGTCGCCGACGAGCTCATCCTGGTCGACGACGCGAGCCGGGACGGGACGGCGGATCTGGCGCGCAGGCTCGGTCTGCAGGTCCACGTGCACACCACCAACCGAGGGTACGGAGGCAACCAGAAGTCCTGTTACTCCCTGGCGCTCGCCTCGGAGGCCGATATCGTGGTCCTGCTGCATCCGGACTACCAGTACGAGCCGAAGGCCGTTCCGCTCCTGATCGCGCCGATCCTGGCCGGCGAGGCCGACATGACGTTCGGATCGAGGTTCGCCGGCATGGGCGATCCGTTGGGCGGCGGCATGCCTGGATACCGCTACCTGGGCAACCGGATCACGACCGCAGCACAGAACCTGATGCTTGGCACCCGGTTCACCGACATGCACAGCGGCATGCGGGCCTACACGCGGAGCTGCCTCGAATCGCTTCCGTTCCTACGGTACTCGGAGGGCTTCTCGTTCGACGCCGAACTGCTGGTGGACGCGGTCACCTCCGGTCGCCGGGTGGTCGAGGTGCCGATCCCCACCCGCTACACCGAGGAATCCTCCTCGATCTCGATCGCACGTTCCCTGGCCTACGTCTGGCGGGGCATCACCTACGCGGCGCGGCAGGCCGCGGTACGAGGCCGGCGGGGGAACCGCTACCTGCCACGCTGGCGTCGAGGCGGCGCCGGCCGGCGTCAGGGCCCGCTGGTCGTGGCCCGATGTATGGCCTGCGGAGAGGAGCGGATGCACCTTCGCTACCCCTCGACCACCAGCGGCGAGGTGCCGCTGGAAGAGTTCCGGTGCACGACCTCAGCGCTTGGCGTGCACGACGACATCCTCGAGTGCCCCCGGTGCGGCCTGCTGTCCTCCCGTCCCACGCTGGCACCCGACGAGATCGTGGCTCGGTACGAGAAGGTCGTCGACGAGGAGTACCTGGCCGAGGAGGAGGAGCGTCGGGAGCTGTTCGCGTGGGTGAGCGGACGGATCGGCAGCTACTACGTGCCGGGCAGGCGGCTGTTGGAGATCGGCGCCAACATGGGGCTGTTCCTGGCCGTGGCCGGCGAGGCCGGGTGGGAAGCGTCGGGCATCGAGCCCTCGTCGTGGGCGGTGGAGCAGGGGCGCGATCGCTTCGGCGTGGATCTCCGCCAGGGCTCGGTGGAGACGCTGGACGAAGATCCCGGGTCCGTGGACGTCCTGGTCATGCTCGACGTCCTGGAGCATCTCGCCGATCCCGCCGCCGCGCTTCGCCGCCTGCGCGCACCGCTCGCTGACCAGGGGCTCCTCGCGCTGGCGACCGTGAACGTGGAGGGCCTGCACGGACGGCTGCGAGGCGGCGATTGGCCCTGGTTCATCCGCTCGCACCTGCACTACTTCCGGCCCGCCACCCTGACGCGCATGCTCGCGGACGCGGGGTTCGAGGTCGTGGAGTGGGGCGCGGTCCCCCGGTCCTTCCATGTCTCCTACCTTCTGCACCGCGCCGCGGGGATCGTTCCCGGGTCGGGGATCGCCCGGGCCGCGGTCCGGCTCGGCGATCCGAAGGTACCCGTCGGCTGGCTCGGCGACGTCACCCTCCTGCTGGCGCGGCCCCGCTGACCGGTCGACGGAACTCGACCACATCGATGACGCCGAACCGCGCGATGATGCGGGACTCGAAGCCGTCGGAAGCGAGACGCCCATCCAGCCACTCGCGGTACGGCACCCAGGGGTAGCGCGTGATCAACAGGAAGCGATCCGCCCCGGCAAGCTCGGACGTGACGAGGCGCTCGAGATAGATCTCCGCCGGGTCGTCGAGGGTGTAGGGAAGCAGGTCGACACGGCCATCCATGGGGTAGTAGGACACCACCGACAGCAGGTAGCTCAGCCGCTCGGGATCGTCGAACCAGTCCAGCTGTGCGGACTCGATCAGCGCCGGATGCAGGAGCACGATCGTGCCCGCGTCGACGTGCGCCCGCTCGAAGGCCGCGGCTCCGCGCCAATCCTCCCCGAGCTTGAGGGTCCCTCCGTAGGCCAACACGCTCAGGATGGCGAGAAGCGTCGCGACGACCCGCCGGGCGGCGGGTGGGTCGATCGCGCTGATCGCCCACCCCGCGAGCGCCGCCCCGGCAGGCGCCACCGAGGCGAAGTAGCGAGGCGACAGCAGGGTGACCGGCGTCACCGCGGAGACCAGGAAGAGGATCGCCACCGGGATCAACAGCCACGAGACGAACAGGACGAGGCTCGAGGGTCGGACCGAGGGCGGTGAGACCGTCAGCCGTCCCTGCAAGCGGGACAACAGTCCTCCGAGAAAGATCGCCCCCATAAGGACAGGTGGCACAAGCACGGCGAGCAGATACTGGATCGATGCATCGGCCGGGATGGAAAGGGAGGAGCGCCGTCCCCACAGAGATGAGGCCTGAACCACGAGGGGCAGAACCCCTGCGACCATGACCCCGGCCACCACAGCCAGGTGACGCACGGATACTCCTCCCGTCTGCCGCCGACGGAGACGGACGGCCGCATAGATCCCGTGGGAGATCAGCGCCAGCCCGAACAGGTAATGCACCCATACGACGAGCACGGCCAGGAGGGCGTAGACGAGAGCCCGCGTCCATCCACCGTCGTCGAGCCACCGGACCAGCGCGGATGTGGCCGCAACCACCGCCAGCGTGGCGATCGCATACGGTCGGGCCTCCGATGCCTCGAACGCCACCACGCTGGTGGCTGCGAACACCAGACCGGAGATCCTCGCCGCCTCGCGCCCGATCATCCGGCGAACGAGCCCGGCCAGCAGCACGGCAGAACCGACGCTCGCGGCCAGGGACGGCAGCCGAAGCACGACCTCGTTCCCGCCCCCGACCGCCCGTGCCGCCCACTCGATCGCGTAGTAGAGGGGAGACTGCCCCTGATAGGTCCACGCCCGAACGAGCGTGGGTCCGAGGCCGTCCTTCACGACCCACCAGGTGCCCAGCTCGTCGATCCAGAGGCTGGATGTCAGCGGAACCACCCACAGCGCCAGGATGACCAGACCGGTCACGGCGACAATGAGCCGCGCATGCCCGGGCTCGTCCGCTTCGGGACCCGAGGCCTCCACCGGGCGAGGGTACCGCCTCCACCACGCGATCCCGTGCATGGCGCGTTGGACCGATGGGCGTGAACGCGAACCCACAGACCGCCGATCGGGTCATCGCCGCCCTGGATCCCCTCCTGCCACGCTGAGGCATGGCCGCCAAGCACCGAGCCCATCGCAGTGAGCTGGCCGTTCCCGGCACCAACGTCCGGGCGATGGAGAAGGCGCCCACGCTCGGCGCCGATCTCGTGTTCCTGGACCTGGAGGACGCCGTCGCGCCCGGCGACAAGGTGCAGGCACGCGCCAACGTGATCGACGCTTTGCTGACTCGCGACTGGTCGGCGTGCTCGGTGAGCGTGCGGATCAACGGGCTGGACACGCAGTGGTGCTACCGCGACATCGTGGAGGTGGTCGAACGGGCCGGTCACGTCCTGGACACGGTGCTGATCCCGAAGGTGGGCACGCCGTCGGACGTGGAGTTCGTGGCCACCCTGTTGGATCAGATGGAGCAGGAGAAGGGCTGGGATCCCGGGGGGATCGCGATCCACATCCTGATCGAGACGGCGCGCGGCATGGTCAACGTGGAGGCGATCGGCCGTGCCCGGCCGGACCGGCTCGAGGCCATGGTCTTCGGCGTGGCCGACTACGCCGCGAGCGTGCAGGCCCGCACCACCCATATCGGCGGTGCGAACCCCGACTACTCGGTCCTGACCGATCCTGCCGATGACCGCTCCCGCGAGGCGCACTGGGGCGACCAGTGGCACTTCGGGATCAGCCGCATGGTGGCGGCATGCCGTGCGGAGGGCCTGCGCCCGATCGACGGACCGTTCGGCGACCTCGACGACGACGAGGGATACCGGTCCGCGGCGCGGCGAGCGGCCGCCCTGGGATGCGAGGGCAAGTGGGCGATCCACCCGTCCCAGATCCCGCTGGCGAACGAGGTGTTCACGCCGAGCCAGGCCGAGGTGAAGCACGCGCGGAGGATCCTGCAGGCTATGGAGGAGGGTGCCAAGGAGGGCCGGGGCGCCGCCTCGCTCGACGGACGACTGATCGACGCCGCGTCGATCCGCATGGCGCAGAACCTGGTGTCGAAGGTCGATCAGCTCGAGGCAGACTCGCACGGCTGACGGACGCGGAAGGTGGTTCGGGATGGATATCCACGAGTACCAGGCTAAGGAGCTGCTCCGCGGGTACGGCGTCCCGATCCCGCCGGGCGAGGTCGTGTACAGCGAACGCGCGGCGGCCAGGGTCGCTGAGGAGGTGGGAGGCAGCCGCTGGGTCGTGAAGGCCCAGATCCACGCGGGCGGCCGGGGAAGGGCGGGCGGCGTGAAGATCGCGAACTCGCCACAGAAGGTTGCCGAGCTGGCCGACCTGATGATCGGTTCCATCCTCGTGACGCCCCAGACCGGTCCAGAGGGCAAACGTGTGCAACGCGTGCTCGTGGAGCGGGCGTCTCGGATCGAGCGCGAGTTCTACCTGTCGATGATCGTTGATCGCGTGTCGCAGCGGATCGTCGTGATGGCAAGCGCCCAAGGGGGCGTGGAGATCGAGGAGGTCGCGGCGCACAGCCCCGAGG
>JALYMB010000129.1 GCA_030773935.1 Actinomycetota bacterium
CCCAAGCCCGGCTCGGGCACGATCGATCCGCTGGTGTTGCTGGCGCCGACACTGCTGATCTTCGCTGCTTCGTTCTTCGCCCTGCGACTCCTGCTGTGGGCGTTGCGCGCGCTGGACCGGGTGGTCGGGCGCTCCCGCAGTGTGTCGCGGTACCTCGCGTTCCGCCGGTTGGGGCGGGCACCCGGCATCGGATTCGCCGCGGCGCTGCTGCTGCTGTTGTCCATAGGGTTGCTGGTCGTGTCGACCTCCTATCGCGCGATCGTCCTGCGCAGCCATGAGGACAGCTCGCACCAGCAGGTGGGGGCCGACTGGAACATCGGTGTGAGCCCGCCGGACCAGCCGCTCTTGGCGATCGCCCACATGCCCCCCGCGACCACCCCGGTCGTGCGGACCGAGCCCCGGTTCGACACCGGCAGCTTCTCGATGGTGCCGGTCGCGCTGGGGATCGATCCGGAGACCTACGACGACGCCGGATGGTGGCGCGACGACTACAGCGCGGAGTCGATCCAGGACATCCTGGCCGCGCTCCACACCGACCCCTATGGATTCACGCTGCCGGAGGCGACCCAGGAGCTCACGGTGCAGCTCGACGTTCCTCCGCAGGTCGCCGGGCTCCACCTGGACGCGACCGCCGCTGCGCTCGACGGCACGGTCGTCACGAGCGAGGCCGACCTCGTGCTGCATCCGGGCGGCGGTTCGTACACGATCGACCTGCAGGGAGCGGCGCGGCTGCTCTCCGTGTCGCTGCTGAACAGCGACGGTGTCGGATTGCCCTTCGATTTCACACTGGGGGTGCCATCGCTCGCCGCGGACGGACAGGCGCTGGATCTGGACGCGTTCGAGCCCATGTCCTGGCGAGGCTCGAGCGGGGAATTGGACGGGTCCGACCTCCACATCACGCGGGGATCGGGCACGGTCGTGGGCGGGCTGGTCCCCCGCTCCGACGCCCTGCCCGTCCTGGTGTCGGGGTCCGTGGCCGACCAGGAAGGCGCCACCTTCCCGATCACGCTCGGCTCGCAACAGTTCGAGGTTCGTCGGGTCGCCGAGGCCAGCACGTTCCCCACGATCCTGCCGAACGGTCCCTTCCTCGTCGTGTCGGGCCCGGCCCTGCTGGAGCGGGCCGCCGCGATCCCCGAACCCGGCTTGGCACTGAACGAGGTGTGGGCACGCGGAGAGGCCGATCCGCGCCCGGCCCTCGAGAAAGTGGGGTTCGTGCCGGGACCCGTGGAGCGGACGGCACCGATCGTGGGCGCGTTGGCCCAGTTACCGCAGAGCCTGGCGGTGGGCCTGCAGTTCACGGCGGCGGCCGCAGGGCTCGGCCTGGTGATCATCGGTGTGGCGGTGGGGCTGTCGATCGCACAGCGTCGCAGGGATTTCGAGTTCGCCGCGCTGCGGGCCATGGGCACCGAGCCGGGGCAGCTTCGGCGCGCGGTCGTGTTGGAGCAGGCCGTTCTGCTGGGCTTCGCCGTGGTGGCCGGGCTCGCCGTCGGCTACCTCATGCTGAGGCTCATGCTGCCGTACTTCGGACGGGATCTGGGTGTGTCGTTCCCCGAGCCGGTCCTGGTGCTGGACACGGTGACACTCGTCGCATCGGTGGTGGCGATCGGGCTGGCCACGGGCTTGGGCCTGGCGTTGTCGCTGCGGTCGCTGTTGCGATCATCCGTGACCGGCGTGCTCCGCGGAGAGGCCGAATAGATGTCGCTGCCGCCGGACAGCTTCGTGCCCGAGATCGAGGACGTGCTCGTGCGGTTCCGGCACGTGTACAAGGTGTACCGCGTGGCCGACACCGGCGTCGTGGCGCTCGGCGGTGTGAGCTTCGACATCCCACGCGGGGAGTTCCTCACCGTGGTGGGACCGAGCGGTGCCGGCAAGTCGACGATCTTGAACCTGGTCGGCGGACTGGATCGCGCCTCGGCCGGGGAGGTCGAGGTGGACGGCCGCGACTTGGGGCGCCTCAGCGACGATGAGCTCACGACCTACCGCGCAACGCGAGTGGGGTTCGTGTGGCAGGGCACGGCCAGGAACCTCGTTCCGTACCTGTCGGTTCGCGAGAACGTCCGCCTGCCGGCGGCGGTCCACCGCGACGTGGCCTCCGCGCGCCGGAAGGATGCCGACGAGTTGCTGGCGCTCGTCGGGCTGCGGGACCGGGCGAAGCACACACCCGGTCAGCTCTCCGGGGGCGAGCAACAACGCGTCGCGATCGCCGTGGCCCTGGCCAACACCCCCCAGATCCTGCTGGCCGACGAGCCCACCGCCGAGCTGGACTCGGAGTCGGCCGAGAACGTCCTGGACGCCATCCGTGCCGTCAACCGGGAGTTCGGCGTCACGATCGTGATGGTGACGCACGACCTGGCGGCCGCGCGCCGAGCCGATCGCCGGATCCGGGTCCGCGACGGCCGTCTGCTGCACGAGGGCACACCTGTGGACCCGATCGGCGCCGACGGCAGCGTGCGTCTGCCCGACGACGTGG
>JALYMB010000130.1 GCA_030773935.1 Actinomycetota bacterium
GAGTCCACCGGCATCCTCGGCGCCGACGGGCGGCCGCTGATCGTCGCCCCCTACATCAAGTACAAGGGCTGGCTCTTGCGGCGACCGGTCTTCGGCGGCGTCTTCGTCGTGCACCCCGACGGGCGCATCGAGGACCTCTCCCCGGACCAGGCGCGCAAACGGCCCGAGCTCGTGGCCTCGGGCCGCCTGTTCCCAGAGACGCTCGCCCGCACGATCCAGAACGCCTACGCCTACAAGCGCGGCATCGCCAACCGGATCTTCACCCACACCGAGCAGACCCAGATCACCGACACCGAGGCCAACCACCAGCCCTACCTGATCGACTTCGGCGCCCGCGGATCCAAATGGGTGACGGTCGCCGAGCCCTACGGTCGCGCCTTCGCGGTCAACGCGATCTTCCTCACCGACACGGTCACCGGCAAGACCCAGGTCTGGCGTGTGCCGCGTGGAACGAGCCTGACCGGCAACCGCCGCGCGCTCGAGACCGTGCGGTCGGTCTCGATCCCCGGCGTGGTGTTCTCCGACCAGCAGACGCAGTCGCCGGGCGGCGGGCGCTTCCGCACCGTGGAGCCGCGCCCGGTCTTCGTCGCCGGCCGCCTCGTCTACCTGATCTCGATCATCCCCGAGTCGGCCAACTCCGTCTCCAAGACGGTGATCGTCGACGCCGCCCGCAACAAGCTCGTGACGATCTTCGACAACGACTCCGACCCCGCAGCCGAAGCCAAGACGCTCGAGTACCTGAGGACCGGCGTCGTTCCGGGAGCCGGCGCCGCCGCCGGCGCACCGGACACCACGGGCGCCACGACGCCGTCCGCAGCGGCGCCGAAGGGCTCGAACCGCGAACTGCGGCGCCGCCTCGACAACGTGATCCGGCGCCAGCGAGAACTGCTCAAGGAGACGCAGGACATCCGCAAGGCGCTGGGCGGGGGGTGACCGGAGGGGTATCGATCCCTGCCCCGCTGAAGCTCGAATCAGGCGGTGAACTCGGCGATGCGGGCGTGCAGGTCAGCGTGCCGCTGGCGGATCGCGCGGTGCTCGGGATGATCGCCCAAGCTGCAGCCGTGGCCCATCGCGAAGGCGTATTCCCACGAGTCAAGAAGGGCACTGAGCTCAGCTCGCAGGTTGTCCAGCTGATCGCTGGCCTCGTACATGGCGTGTCTCACGTTTCGGTTGGCGAGGTCGGACTCAGCC
This sequence comes from Actinomycetota bacterium, assembly GCA_030773935.1. Classification (GTDB taxonomy): domain Bacteria; phylum Actinomycetota; class UBA4738; order UBA4738; family HRBIN12; genus JALYMB01. The sequence continues at coordinate 1,192 of JALYMB010000130.1, forward strand.
GATGTTTGCGGTTGCTTCGGACGGACGGGTGCGGTAGACCAACAGTCACGCCGTTTCGTTCGCGGAGGAGGTGAGGCCACTACGCAACCCCGCATCTGACGAACCGCGAGTCTTGGAGGTCATTGGGCTGTGCCTGGGAACAAGGCAGTGGCATACATCGAGCCGGGGAAGGTCGAGATCCAGACCATCCCCTACCCGAAGCTCGAGTTGCAGGACGGGCCGGGGGTCAACCCGGCAAACGTCGGCCGCAAGTGCGAGCACGGCGTCATCCTCAAGGTCGTCTCGACGAACATCTGCGGCTCCGACCAGCACATGGTGCGCGGCCGCACGACCGCCCCCGAGGGCCTCGTGCTCGGCCACGAGATCACCGGCGAGGTCATCGAGCTCGGGCGCGACGTCGAGTTCATCAAGAAGGGCGATCTCGTCTCGGTGCCGTTCAACATCGCCTGCGGGCGCTGTCGCAACTGCAAGGAACGTCACACCGGCGTCTGTGAGAACGTCAACCCCGATCGGCCGGGCTCGGCGTACGGCTACGTCGACATGGGCGGCTGGGTCGGCGGCCAGGCCGAGTACGTGCTCGTGCCCTACGCGGACTTCAACTGTCTGAAGTTCCCCGACAAGGACCAGGCCATGGAGAAGATCCGCGACCTGACGATGCTCTCGGACATCTTCCCGACCGGTTACCACGGCGCCTACACCGCCGGGGTCACCACGGGCTCGACCGTGTACGTCGCCGGCGCCGGTCCGGTAGGCCTGGCGTGTGCGCACGCGTGCCAGTTGCTCGGCGCCGCCGTCGTGATCGTCGGCGACATCATCGACGAGCGCCTGGCTCAGGCGCGCAGCTTCGGCTGCGAGACGTTCGACCTCAAGCAGGAGGGAACGCTGCCCGAGCGCCTCGAGCAGATCCTCGGCGTGCCCGAGGTCGACGCGGCGGTCGACTGTGTCGGCTTCGAGGCCCACGCGTACGGCGCGCACGCCGGCGAGGAAGCGCCGGCCACGGTGCTCAACTCGGTCATGGAGGTCACAAAGGCCGCCGGCAAGCTCGGCATCCCGGGTCTGTACGTGACTG
>JALYMB010000131.1 GCA_030773935.1 Actinomycetota bacterium
CGGCGTCGCCGGCCGCGAGGGCCGGCGCGATCCGCCACGCGGCGAGCATGAGCGGGGCGTTCCAGGGCGTGATCACCGCGGTGACCCCTGCCGGATCCCAGCTCACGCGCTCGGCCGTCCCGTTGAAATCGGCGTCGGCGCTGCCCTGCACCTCCACCAGCTTGTCGGCGAAGAACCGGAAGTTGCGCGCGACCCTCGGCATCACGGAATCGCGGTGCGAGCGCAGGAGTGAGCCGTTGTCCCGGGTCTCCACCGCGGCCAGGTCGGGGACCCGCCGTTCGACCAGGTCGGCGATCCGGTGCAGGACGGCGGCGCGCTCCGCAGGTGGAGTGGCACCCCAGGTCGCGAAGCCCTTCCGGGCGGCCTCGACCGCCGCATCCACCTCCGCGCCGCCACCGCGGGCCACCCGGGCGATCAGGCTCTCGTCGATCGGCGAGATGTCTTGGAAGGCGCCGGCCGACCCCGCTCGGGCGCCGCCGATCCAATGCTGCGTGGAGACCTCGACACCCTCGATGACGGCGTGCTCGCCCGTGGCGGACTCCTCACCTCGTCGGGGGGAAACCGGCAGGTCGTTCGCTACCGAACGGTAGGGGCCCGGCGTCGGGGCTGTCAAGCCCGGGGAGCGTGCCGGCGCCGAGGCGACCCCGCCCCCGAGGTGCTTTGATACCTGCATGGACCTCCTGGCCGACGGCATCGAGCCCGGGCCCATCACCCGCGTGGACATCGAGACCGCCGCCGAACGCATCATGGGTAGGGTCCGCCACACACCCGTGCAGGAGCTCGGGCCGTTCGCGCTTGGAGGCATCCCCGGCGAGCTGGTACTGAAGCTCGAGCTGTTGCAGTACACGGGCTCGTTCAAGCCACGCGGCGCCTTCAACAGGATGCTGGCCGCCGACGTCGACGAGGCCGGCGTGATCGCCGGCTCCGGCGGGAACTTCGGCCTGGCTGTGGCGTTCGCCGCCCATGAGCTCGGCCACCGCGCCGAGATCTTCGTGCCGGAGACCTCGCCCGCCGTGAAGATCGAGCGCATCCGCGCCCTCGGGGCCGACGTCCGGGTGGTCCCCGGCTACTACGCCGACGCCGCCGCCGCCTGCGAGGAACGCGCGCTGCAGACGGCCGCGGTCTTCATGCATCCTTACGATCAGTTCGAGGTCGTTGCCGGCCAGGGCACCGTCGGCAAGGAGCTATCCGAGCAATGTCCGGGCGCCGACACCGTGCTGGTGGCCGTGGGCGGCGGTGGGCTGGTCGCAGGCGTCGCCGCCTGGTACGCGAACGACGTGCGGGTGATCGGTGTCGAGCCGGCGAACAGCCCCACCCTCACCGCCGCGCTGCATGCGGGGGGTCCGGTGGACGTCGAGGTGAGCGGGGTGGCCGCCGACTCTCTGGGCGCCCGCCGGGCGGGACTCCTGGCGCACGAGATCTGCGACCGGTTCCTTCACCGGATGGTGACCGTGTCGGACGAGGCCATCGTGGACGCGCAGCGGCGGCTCTGGCACGACGTCCATCTGGTGGCCGAGCCCGGCGCGGCGGCCGGGCTGGCAGCGCTCCTGAGTGGCGCCTACGACCCCGAGCCCGACGAGCGTGTGGTGGTCATCATCTGCGGTGCCAACACCGACCCTGCGTTGGTTGCCTGAACCGGCCGCCGATCAGTCCACGTAGGTGAGCCAGTCCGTGTGGACCTCGTTCTCGCCCTTCGTGGCGGCGAAGAACGCACCCTGCAGCTCCTTCGTGACCGGGCCCCGGTGGCCCTCGCCCACGACGCGGTCGTCCACCTCGCGGATCGGCGTCAGCTCGGCGGCCGTGCCGGTGAAGAAGCACTCGTCGGCGTTGTACAGATCCGTGCGGACGAGGTTCGCCTCGTTCACGGTGTAGCCGGCCTCCCGAGCGAGCGCGATGACGGAGCTGCGAGTGATGCCGTCCAGACAGCCGGCGGCCGTCGGCGGAGTGGTGAGGAACCCGTCGCGCACGATGAAGACGTTCTCGCCGGAGCCGTCGGTGATGAAGCCCGCCTCGTTCAACATGATGGCCTCGTCGTAGCCGGCCTTCAGGGATTCGACCTTCGCCAGGACGCTGTTGATGTACTGCCCGCTCGCCTTCGCGGCCGACGGCAGGGAGTTCTGCGAGTTGCGGCGCCAGCTGCTGACCTTGATCCGCACGCCCTGCTCCAGGGCATCCTCCCCGAGATAGGCGCCCCACGGCCACACCGCGATCGTGACGTTGATCTCGGCGTTCAGCGGGTTCACGCCCATCTCGCCGTAGCCGCGGAAGGCCAGCGGGCGGATGTAGCAGGACCGCAGGCCATTGGCGCGGATCACCTCCTTCGTCCCCTCCACCAGCGCCTCGTGCGAGAACGGCAGATCCATGTGGTAGAGCTTCGCGCTGCGGCCCATGCGCCGAAGGTGCTCGTCGAGGTGCCAGACGGCTGGGCCGCGCGCCGTCTCGTACGCGCGGATCCCCTCGAAGACCCCGCTGCCGTAGTGCAGCGCGTGGGACAGCACGTGTACCTGCGCCTTGTCCCAGTCGACGAGCTCGCCGTCCATCCAGATCTTCTCGACGGGCGTGATCGGCACCGCTGCCTCCCTCCGGGTCTGACCTGCGGGAACGGCCCCGCGGGGGTTTCAGGATAGCGGGTGGAGACCGCGGGGCGCATCCCTTCGCTCGGACGCGACCAGGACGGGTAATGTCCAGCCTGGACGCCGGCCACCCGACCACGAGAGAACGGAGACCGCCATGACCGATCGTGACCACCTCGAGGGTGAAGGCCCCTCCCCCAACCCCTCCGACGACGACGCGCTGGAGGAGGAGATCGAGAACATGGACAGACCGCTCGGCGCGGAGGACCACACGACGGCCTCGGAGCAGCGAGAGGGCGACACGATCGACGAGCGCCTGGCCCGCGAGCTACCCGACCGCGGCGGCCGGCGACCACTCGAGTCGAGCACGGTCGCCGAGGAGGACATACCCGACGACGAGTCCGAGCTCATCGGCGAGGCCGCCGAGGTCGAGGGCACCGCGCCCGAGGAGGCCGCCATGCACGTGCGAGACCGGGCGCCGGGCGCGACCGACCACCCCGACGACTACGTGGAGCCGGACTGACCTAGAGAGCTCCTCCGGAGAGCAGGAGTACCTCGCCGGCTCCGGAGGGCCTCATCGACGCCGCCCCCGTCGGATTCTGGGCATACTCCTGTTCCCGGCGGGCGACGGCCGGCCGATGCATGGGATGGATGGTTCAGGCATGACGGAGTGGCACACCTGCCCCCACTGCGGGCATCAGAGCGAGGCGGGTCAGCGCTTCTGCGGGTCGTGCGGGGAGAGACTCGTGCTCGCCTGCGAGGTGTGCGGAGCCTCGAGCCCGCCCGATTTCCGGTACTGCGGGAGCTGCGGGGCGCCCCTCGGCGACGAGGCCGATCAGCAGCGCACCGGGGAAGAGCGGCGGGTCGTGTCCGTGCTCTTCGCGGATCTCGTCGGATTCACTGCACGCGCGGAGCGACTCGACCCGGAGGATGTGCAGGCCATCCTCACCCCCTACTACGCCCGCCTTCGGGACGAGATCGAGGCCTTCGGCGGGTCCGTTGAGAAGTTCATCGGCGACGCCGTGGTGGGCGTGTTCGGCGCCCCCATCGCCCACGGCGACGATCCCGAGCGGGCGGTGCGAGCGGCGCTTCAGATCCGCGACGACATCGAGGAGATGAACGAGGCGTCGCCGGACCTGGATCTCCAGGTTCGCCTCGCCGTGCACACCGGCGAGGCCATCGTCGCGCTGGGTGCCCGGATGAAGGAAGGAGAGGCGATGGTCGCGGGTGATGTGATCAACACCGCCTCCCGGCTCCAGACGTCCGCGCCCACCAACTCGATCCTCGTCGGCGACGAGACCTATCGGTCTACGCGCTCGACGATCGACTACGAGCCCGTGGAGCCGCTCACGGTCAAGGGCAAGCAGGCGCCCCTGGTCGCATGGTTGGCCGTCGCCGCCGCGCGACCGCCGGGCGAGCGCATGATCCAGGGAGTTCCGATCGTGGGACGGGAACACGAGCTCGCAACGATCGCGAGGCTCTGGGAGCGGGTCGTTGCCGACCGTCAGCCGCACCTGGTGACCGTCTTCGGGCCCGCCGGGGTCGGCAAGACCAGGCTGGCCATCGAGTTCCTCCCTGCCGACCCGGGCGACGACATGCAGACGCTCCTGGGGCGGTCGCTCCCGTACGGCGAGAGCGGCGCCTACGGAGCGTTCGCGCAGCAGGTGAAGCAGATCGCGACGATCTTCGACGGCGATCCGGAGGAGCTGGCGACGGAGAAGCTCCGCCGATCGCTCGAAGGGCTGATCGAGCCCCAGGACGTGGACGAGGTCAGCTCCCACATGGCCACGATGCTCGGCATCGGAGGCGACGACGCGGTGCCCGACCGTCAGACCCTCTTCTACTCCGCCAGGCGGTTCGTGGAGGGGCTCGCGGGTCGGCAGTCCACCGTGCTCCTGTTCCAGGATCTGCATTGGGCGGATCCGAGCCTCCTGGATCTGATCGAGCACCTGGCCTCTCGCGTCCGAGAGGCTCCTCTGCTCTTCCTCACGCTCTCCCGCCCCGAGTTGTTGGCCGACAGACCCGGCTGGGGCGCGGGTGTCCAGGCCTACACCGCCCTGCCCCTGGAACCGCTCGACGACGAGCACGCCCGCGAGCTGGCGGCGAGGCTGCTGGAGCACGCGTCGGCCGACACCCAGGCCCAGACGGCCGGGGAGCTGGCCGAGCTGGCGGAGGGGAACCCTCTGTTCATCGAGGAGCTCGTCGCGTCCCTCGCCGAGCGATCCGCGCCGGCCGTCGGGGAACTCCCCACCAGCATCCGCGGCATCATCGCCGGCCGGCTCGACGCCGTGCCTTCCGCCGAGCGTTCGCTGGTGCTCGCCGCGTCCGTGGTGGGGAGGATCTTCTGGGACGGCGCCCTTGCCCGCCTCGGCTCGTTCGGCGATCGCCTCCCCGAGCTCCTGGACTCCCTGGAGGGTCGGGACCTCATCCGCCGGGAGTCCTCGTCGCGCTTCCAGGGACAGCAGCAGTTCCGGTTCAAGCACATGTTGATCCGGGACGTGGCATACGCGACGCTGCCGAGGGCGAAGCGCCGCGAGGGACACGCCGCCGTCGCCGCGTTCCTCGAGGAGGTGCACGCGGAGCGAGATTCACCCGCCACGGTCGCTCACCACTGTCGTGAGGCCGGCGATCACGAGCGGGCGGCCGACTACTTCGTGGCTGCGGCCGATCAGGCGGGTCGCGGATGGGCCAAGGCAGAGGCCGTCGGGTTCCTCAAGGAAGCCCTGGCGCTCGTCGGGGAATCCAACGAGGAACGCCGCCGGAAGCTCCGGCTCCAGCTCGCCGTCGCCCACCAGGCGCTGTACCACCTTCCGGACGCGGAACAGCTGGCCCGGGGGCACCAGGAGCAGAACCCCGAGCCGTAGCCGGGTGAGGGCGGCGGGCCTAGAGAGGGAAGTCGGCGGGCGTCACATCGCCGCCGATCTCGTACACGTGGTCGACGACATGCTGGCCCAGGAGCTCCGCGTGCCGGCGAACGACCTGCTCGTCGGGCGCGTCGTAGATGCAGAACGATTTGAGCGTGCCGTCCTCATCGACAACGACGTGGCTGTGCTCCCAGGTGATCTCGGGGAACTGCTCGGCCGCGATGCGCTTGGACCTCGTCGCGACGCCGGGCAGCTCGTCCTCCCCGACCTCGTACGTCCTTTCGATCACGTATCTCGGCATGTCGCGTACCCACTTTCTCGAGCGTCGTTTCGCTGCATTGTCGCATCGAGGCGGGGGCGTGGGAAGGCCGGACCTTCACGAAGGGGATCCCGCCGAACATACGTTCGTGGCCGGCCCCGCGACAGGGCGTACGGCAACGCGTCTCGGGCCTGGACGGGCGCCGTTGCTCAGGCCTGAGAAAGATCCGTGCTGATGTAAAGAACCGGGCGGTTCCTGGCCCTGTCCTAGTAGACGTGCGCGACGCGACGGTGAGAGCGGATGTGGCCCGACTCGAGGATTTGTACGAGGAGCACGGCGCTCGGCTCTGGCGGGCGTTGTTACTCTATGCCGGCGATCGGGAGGTCGCGAGCGATGCGGTCGCGGAGGCCTTCGCCCAAGCCCTCCGGCGGGGCGACGATCTGCGCTCGCCGGAGCGCTGGATCTGGCGGAGTGCGTTCCGGATCGCGGCTGGAGAGCTCTCGAGACGAAGGCGAGAGACTGGAGACGTGATGGAAACGAGCTACCAGGCTCCAGAGGAGACGACCGAGCTGCTGCTCGCGCTTCCTCTGCTGACTCCGAAACAGCGGGTCGCGATCGTCCTGCACTACTACGCCGGCTATTCGCTGAAGGAGGTAGCCAAGGTTACGGGCTCGACTTCCTCCGCGGTGGGTGTCCACCTCCATCGGGGGCGCAGGCGGCTGCGTGAGCTCTTGGGAGACGACGATGGCTGACCTGAAGACGCGGTTCCGCGGAGCCGACCGGATCCCAGCGCCGCACCTCTGGGAGGAGATCACGAACCGTGAGCCGAGTAGCGGTCCCTCGGAGCCGGGTCCGGCTCGGAGGATCCTCGTCGCTGCGTTCGCCATGGTGATCGCCGTTGCAGCCATCACCTTCGCGGTCCGCGCGATCGGCGACCGCGGAGAGCGGCCTTCCTCGCAGACATCGCCCGGACCGGCTGCACCGAAGACGAACGGGCTCATCTACTTCCAGCGCGGCGGCGGGGAGGGCGGAACCTGGACGGACGCGATCGAGTCCGATGGGTCCAGCCGTGAAACCGTCTTCGGGCGGGGCATGTATGTCTCCCACATCGCGTGGGCGCCTGACGGAACGAGGATCGCGTACGTGGGGATCGTGCAGTACGGGAACCAGTCTCCTGAACGTCAGGCGCAGTTCGGGATCTTCGTCTCGAACCCAGACGGCTCCGGAGCCCAGCGGCTCACCGAGGGCGTTAACGAGGGGTGGCCCTCTTGGTCCCCGGACGGGACCCGCATCGCCTTCTCGAGCACACGAGGCGACACGGCCGAGCGGGAGTGCACTCCCGGCGGACAGAGCTCGTGCCCGACCGACATCTACCTCGTGAACGCCGACGGATCAGCCATCACGCGGCTGACCGATGATCCATCTCCCGAATACGCGCCGGCGTGGTCGCCCGACGGTGCGAGGATCGCCTTCGTCAGGACAACGGGCGACACGAACGAGATCGACGTCATCAATATGGACGGAACGGGCGTCACCCCAGTTGCCTCCGGGACGATCGCCGGCGTGGGCGGAGTTGAGCACCCCTTCTCGTGGTCGCCGGACGCATCGAAGATCGTCTTCACGAGCGTTGCGAGAGCCAACTGGGAGATCCATGTCGTGAACGCCGATGGAACGGGCGAGCGGACGATCTTCGGTGTTGACGCCGTCGTGAGCGAGGATCCGATCTGGTCCCCGGATGGGACCCAGATCGCGTTCTCCTCGACATTCGGCGCCTACCCACCTGGGTGCGGAGCGGACTCGGACGTCTGCAGCGACCTGTTTGTCATGCGCGCGGACGGCAGTCATGTCACGAAGCTGACCCAGGAGTCCCCCGGTGTGTTCGGGATCGCCTGGCAGCCGCTGCCTGTCGAGGCGAGCACGGCCGTCACGCAGAGTCCCCCACCCGAGGTCACCGAGGTGAGCGACCCGCTGGTCTCCGCGACCATCAAGGTTGGCGACTTTTCCGCAGGCGCCATCGCCGTCGGAGAGGATGCGGTGTGGCTCGGCGTCCAGCCGGATGGAGGCGGCGACTACGTTGCACGGATCGACCCTCGGACGAACGACGTTGTCGCGACGATTCCGGTGAACTCCTCCCCATGGGACATCGCGGCCGGAGCCGGCTCGGTATGGGTGACGGGCATCGGAGAGAACAAGAGCGGGACGCTGCAGCGGATCGATCCGGCTACGAACGAGGTCGTGGCGACGATCACCGTCGAATCCTCGGGTCACCCCGGTCTGGTAGCGGCGGGCGACGATGCGGTGTGGGTGGATGTCGGCGACACCGAGTCCGACTCGCTCGTCCGGATCGATCCCGCGACGAACCGGATCGTGGCCACCGTTCCGCTCCCCGGCCCCGGCTTGGCCTACGTGGACGGCCTGCAGGTCGTCGGGGCGACGGTCTGGGTGCAGGAGACCGTCTCCACGCAAGGGGGCTACTCCGACCACGGCGGCGACGTCATCCGTATCGACGGCACGACGAACCAGGTCGTGGCCACGATCCAGGCTCACGCGCTGAACATGGCGGCCAGCCCGGATGCCGTGTGGGTGAGCGATCGCCCACAGAGGCAGGACGCCGGTTGGATACTCAGCAAGATCGATTCCGGAACGAATCAGATCGTGGAAGGACCGTTCTCGCTCCCCGACGGTTCCGGTGGCTTCGGGCCTCTCTCCGTCGATCAAGCTGGCGTGTGGCTCGACGGTTACGACGAGCAGGAGCGGGTCCTGGTGATCCATGTGGATGGCCGGACCCACGAGATCGACGCGTCGTCGAAGCCGATCGACTCGTACTACACCGGTGCAGCCTTCGACCCGACGACCAGCTCGTTCTGGGTCGCGGCCCCCCTCGGCTCGGTTACGCGCCTGGACATGACCTGACGAGCAGGCTTCCAGCTTCGATCGAAACCTAATCTCTCCGTCCCAGGCGACTTCGACGGCACCTGCTATTCCACGTCGTAGGCGCGCCAGCTGATCGGCGACTCCGGCTCGAACGGCGTGTCGAAGTCGGGATGCCGGCGTTCGGCCCACTCGCGCATCTCCGCGACGGCCGGCTCCAGCTCCTCGGGCGGGACGCGCCAGGTCCAGCTGTAGAGACGGTCGTCCAGCTCCTCGAAGTAACGGCGCAGCGTGCTGTCGTTGCGGGCATCCACCGGCGGCAGATCGCGCCGCGCCGCACCTCCCGCCGCGAACGCAGCGTCGAGATCCTCGTGATCCCCCACCCAGTCCAGGCCCACGGGGCGGATCCGGTCCCCGAGGATGTCGACGAAGCGCAGCCACATGTCTCGCCAGCCGCCCGAGAACCCGCCCGGCTCCGTCACGATCACGCCGCCCGGCCGCACCACGCGGTAGAGCTCCGCCACCGCGTCGGGCCAGTTCGGGATCAGGTGCAGCACCCAGCGGCAGTAGGCGCCGCCCAGCGAGTCGTTCCGGAACGGCAGGCGTGTGGCGTCGCCCTGCACCAGCGGGAGGGGCGCCCGGCCACCGGCCTTCTCGACGAGCTTGGCCATCATCGGCACCGACAGGTCCAGGCCGACCATGGGGATGCCGCGCTCAGCGAGCGGCAGCGCCAGCGCGCCCGTGCCCACACCGATCTCCAGCACCCGGCCGCGGCCGGCGAACTCGCGCTCGAGCACGTCGACGGTCTCGCGCAGCGTGACGGGGTCCGTGACGCGGCTCCGGTCGTAGTACTCGGCCGCGCGGTCGAACGCGATCGACTCAGGCACCGCGTGCGCCCCGCGCGCCGGCGAGCGTCTCGTACCGTGGCATGTCGGAGCCGGCGGGGCGGTCGGTCTGCGACGGTGTCCCATCGAGGTAGGCGGTGGCCAGCATCCCGATGAACATGTACGTGCCCGCCTCCCACGCCACCGACAGCGGTCCCGGGCGATGGCCCCGCGACGACACGCCGCGCTGCAGCGACTCGCAGGCCCGCCAGTCCTCGCGGTTCGTGACGTCCCAGAACTCCACCGCGTACGCGGGGTCGAACCCGGGCTGCTCCAGCGCCTCGGGAGGGAACAGCCACTCGCACTCGATGAAGGTGCGGTCCACGTCCAGCGGTTCGATCCGGTGCGTGAGCACGTAGTCCGGGTGCGGGCTGATCAGGAGGTTCGGCCAGATCCCGAAGTACCCCACCTCACGCAGCTGCCGGCCGGACAGGCCACGGATCGGGACGCCCCCGGAGCGACCGTCCAGCGACATCGTCTCCACGCCGTCGCGCAGGTCCATCGGTCCGGCCACGTACATCCCGCGGATGTCGATGGAATAGCCGCTGTCGGGCGGCGTGACCTTGCACAATGCCGGATGGATCTCGCTGCAGTGGTAACACTCCTGATAGTTCTCGTGCAGGAGCTTCCAGTTCGCTCGGACCTCGTAGGTGTGCCGGGCCGCCACCACCAGGCGCTCCGGCTCGTACGGCGCCAGGTGGTCGGAGAGGTTGCCGAACTGCTCCGGGAACCCGATCCCGTCGGCAACCGCACGGACGAACGCCCATCCGTGCAGTTCGCGCTGATCGCGGGCCCGGCCGTGCGTACCCGCGCGACCCACGCACATCCACGATCGGTCGAAGAGACGCTCGCGTTCCCATGCGAAGACCTCCGGTGACGTGTAGGCCTGGGTGGGAAGGCCGACCCCCAGCCCGAACGGTTCCAGGCAGCGGCGTAGTGCGGCTTCGTCCAGGGGTGCGCGCGCGTCCATCCTCAGATGCTACCGCCCTCGACGGCGGCGCCGGCAGCTCAGTTCGAGGACGGATCGACGGGCATGAACCGCAGCAGGTCGAAGGCCGAGCCCTTGCGCTTCAGGACGGCGCTCCACAGACCCTCGGGATCGGACGTGAAGATGTCACCGGCCGTCGCGGGTTCGGCGATCCATGAGCCCTCCTCGGCCATCTCGAGCTCCAGCTGGCCGGGACCCCAGCCTGCGTACCCCGCGAACACCCGTGCGCGCCGGATCTCCCCCACCTCCTCGGCGGGCACCTCGGGGGACAGGAACCCGATCGAGCCCAGCGCGAGGATCTGCGCGTGCGCCGGCTCGGCGAGGTCGGCGACCACCACCGCCGACGTGGGTTCCACGGGACCGCCGAGGAACAGCGGGTCACCGTCACCGACGATGGGCGCCAGGGGCGGAGCCGCCTCGGCGACCGTGAGTTCGGTCGCGCGGTTCAGTACCACACCGACGGCGCCATCCTCGTCGTGCTGACCGATCAGGACGACGGCCCGGCGGAAGTTCGGGTCCCACAGGGCGGGTCCGGCGAGGAGCAGGTGGCCGCTCAGACTGTCCACCCCTCCATCATGCCTCGAACCGGCGTCATCCACGTGTTCCTCCCCCCGCCGGGATCTCCTTCTTCGGATCGAGGAACGGCAGCCCGGTCACCGTGGCGTGCATCGTCCCGCTCGGCGACTCGATCGTGACCTTGGTGCCCTGCGCCGCTCGTTGGATCGGCACCCACGCGAACCCCATGTTGACCTCCAGGCGCGGCGAGTACGACGCGCTCACCACGCGGCCGACCTGCTCACCGCCCTCCGTGACGGGCCAGAAGTCCTCGAGCCACATGCCGAGCGGCGCGCCGTCGATCGTGACGCCGACGAGCTTGTGGCGGACTCCCTCGTCGCGGATCCGCTCCAGCGCCGTGCGGGAAACGACCTCGTTGCCGTTGTCGAGCTCCACGAGCCGCTCGAGCCCGGTGATCTCGTACGGATTGTTCGCGATATCCATGTCGTTGCCGTAGTTGAAGATGCCGGCCTCCATGCGGCGCTGGTCGCTGGGCGCGGTCGCGCGCAGCTCGAATTCGTCCCCGGCGTCCATGATCGCGTCCCAGAGCTGGTGGGCGAACCGGGAGTCGCGCAGGAACACCTCGTACCCGAGCTCGGCGCTCCATCCGGTGCGGGAGACCAGCACGGGGATCCCGTCCAGCTCGGTCTGCCTGTGCCAGTAGTACCGCTGGTCCGCCACCTCGTCGCCGAACAGCTTTCGGATCAACGGCGTCGAGCGGGGGCCCTGGATCTGCAGCGGGCTGACGTCCGGCTCGTGGATCTCCACGTCCATGTTCGCGAAGGATTGGACCCCGAGCGCGTACAGGAGGGCGTCGGAGTCGGCCAGCGACAGCCAGAAGTGGTCCTCGGCGAGCTTCAGCAGGATCGGGTCGTTCACGATGCCGCCGTCGGGGGCGCACAGCAGCACGTATTTGCACTGCTCGGGCCGCGTCTGCGAGAGGTCGCGAGGTGTGAGCAGCTGCGTGAACCGGGCGGCGTCGGGACCGGTGATCTCGATCTGGCGCTCCACAGCCACGTCCCACAGCGTCACCTTCTCGACGAGGTGCCAGTACTCCTCGACGTCGTCGTCGTAGAGGGTCGGGATCAGCATGTGGTTGTAGAGGTCCCAGCTCGTGCAGCCGGCCTCCACGGTCTTCGCGAAGTACGGCGACTTCCTGTACCAACTGGCGAAGTAGAACGGGAAGCTCGAGTTCTGCTCGGGGCTCATGTCGGGCCTCTACCTCCTCGCGCGCCGCGCGCGCCGCGCGCGCCTCCGGTCGTGCTGGATCCGGCGGACGGCGTTGTAGGCCGGGATGCCGCAGACGCCGCCGGTCTTGTGGCGGGCCTCGAGG
>JALYMB010000132.1 GCA_030773935.1 Actinomycetota bacterium
CGTCGAGCGCGTGCGCCACGTCTGCCACGACGACACGCGGGCGGGCGCCGGACGTGAGCGTGGCGGCCATCGCCGCCGTGTGCTCGGGGCCGGTGCCGCAGCACCCTCCCACGATGGAGGCCCCCTCGGCCACGCAGGCGAGCGCGTGCTCGGCCACGTAGGCCGGGGTGGCGGGGTACACGAAACGGCCCCCCACCTCCGTGGGACCTCCGGCGTTGGGACGCGCCATCAGTGTGCGTCCGCCCGCATAGGGCCGCATCGCGCGGATCACGCGGAGCACCTGCGCCGGCCCCTCGCCGCAATTCACGCCGATCGCGTCCGCGCCGAGCTCCGCGAGCCGGGCGGCGACCTGGGCCGGCGTCTCGCCCAGGAGGGTCCGGTCGTCGCGGGTGAAGGTTGCGGACGCGAGGATCGCCGTACCCGCCGACGCCCGGCGCGCGCCCAGGATCGCCTGCTCCACCTCGCGCAGATCCGTCTGCGTCTCGATCACCAGGACGTCGGCGCCAGCCTCCGCGAGGGCGGCGGCCTGCTCCGCGTAGGCCTCGAGCGCCCCCTCGACGGCGACCCGTCCGTACGGCGCCAGTCGCACACCCAGCGGCCCCATCGAGCCACCGACGATCTGCGCCCCGGCCCGCCGCGCGACGGAGACACCTGCGCGGTTGAGCGCAGCCACCTGATCCGCGAGCCCGTGTGTCTCGAGACGGAACCGGTTGGCACCGAACGTGTTCGTGAGGATCAGTCGCGCACCGGCGGCCGCGAAACCGCGGTGCACCTCTTCCACGCGGTCCGGGTCCTCGACGTTCAGGGCCTCGAAGCACGCGCCCACCGGGGCCCCGCGTGCGATCAAGGATGTGCCCATCCCACCGTCGGCCAGCAACGGTCCGTCGGCAAGCAGCAGGCTCAGCGCGGCGGCATCCATGGACCCATCCTCCCAGCCCTGGCCGGACCGGCCGGGAGGCGTGGCGGCACGATCCGGCACACGCCCGCAACACCGCGCGCGGTACCATCCGATCGTGCAGGTCCGGGTGCCGATCGCAGGTGTTGGACTGCTCCTCGGCGCAGCCTGTGTGTCGATGGGAGGCTCACAATCGGTCCCGCGGGGAACGTCCGGCACGGCGACGCCGGCACCCACGGCGTCGATGGCGGCCGATCCCCCGGCCGCCCTCCACGCCGATCAGGCCACCGTCTGGGCCGCCGACCCCGGGCGTTGGTCGGTCGTCCTGACATGGATGCCCGCGCCGGACTTCGCGGCCGATCACTACGAGGTCACCCGCGACGGCCGGCGCCTCGACGATCCGCCCGGTACCCGCCTCGTCGACCACGGGGTCCTGCCCCAGACGACGTATCGCTACGGCGTCACCGCGGTCGACGCGGCGGGAGCACGCACCGAGGCCGCCTCGGTCGAGGTGGAGACGAACGCCCCGCCGCTGCGCGACGCCCGCCTCCAGGGGCGGTTCCGGATGCGGATGCACGTCGTGCAGCAGAGCGGCCTGCAGCGAGACGTCGGCGGCGGCACGATGCTCTTCACCTTCGACCCGCACTGCGCAGACGGCCCCTGCAACGTCACGTGGCGGCGCGAGGGCCGGATCGGGTACGGCCGGCTCTTCCGCGACGCCGGCAACTACGCCGGCACGGCCAGGGCCCCCTTCCAGATCCGCAGCTGCCACGGCGGCAGCCTGAGAGAGCAGCTGGTCCTGGCCGCGAAGGTCGTGGCGGCGGGCGCGGCCCATGCCGGGTGGCGGGCGACGAGGATCCGGGGAAGGCTGCACGAGTCGGCGTTCGCGCGCGGCTGCATCACCGCGAGGATTCACTGGAGGTTCGCGGGGTCCATCCAGACGTGAGCCCGTCGTGACCGACCCCGGCTCTCCCCCGCCCGACGACCCGTCGTCCCCCGCCGTCGGCCCGCCACCGCCTGCCTCGACCGATGTCCCCGATCCCACGAGCGAGTTCCTGACGCCGGTCCGCCCCTACGAGACCTTCGAGCCCGGGCCCGGAGCGCCGGAGTTGCCGGGATCCACGGTCGAGGAACCGACCGGCGCGACGGGGTCGTCTGCACGTCGGCCCACCTCGGGTGTCGTGGCCCTTGTGGTGGTGATGGCGGTGGCCGCCGCCGTCGGCGTCGTCGTCGCCACCTCAGGAGGACCGTCCGCTTCCGGGTCGCCTGCGATGCCCGGCGATCTTCGCGCACATCCCGACGTCTGCGTCGCACCCACGTGCGAACGGATCGAGACGACCGTCGAGCTCACCTGGGCCGCGCCGGATGGGGACGTCGAGGCGATCGAGGTGCTGGTCGACGGTTCGGTACTGGCCAGGCTCGACCCGAACGCGACCGGATATGAAGTAGGCGACCTGTGGATCGATCGGTCCTACACGTTCGGCGTGCGGGCGATCGGCGCCGACGGTGCGAGCCCCGTGAGCACCGTGCGCGTGACGACCCCCGTTCCGCCTCCCGAGGAGGCGCAGCTCGATGGCTCCTACCGCGTGCGGGAGACCGTGCGCACCGCCTTCAACCTGTCGACGCTCGAGGGCATGGACGACCCGCAGCCCGGCAGCGTGGCGGGGAACACGTGGGCGTTCTCCGCGTTGTGCGCCGATGACGCCGGCGCCTGTCCGGCGAACTGGTTCCGGTGGGGCCCGCTCGTCAACGACGGGCGACGCTACGAGGGCACCTTCCCGAGCCAGCCGGCGACGTGCGCCAGCGGCCGGAGGACGCCCACGACGACCAGGATGCAGCTCGTGGTCGAGGGGGGGCGGGCGTCCGGCGGGCTGTGGTTCGTCGGCCGTTTCCACGGCGTCATGACGCTCAGCTTCACGTGCCCGGGCGGCGGCAGATCGGCCGGCGTGCTCCTGATCGAGGGCCGGGTTCTCGCCTAGCGTCGTCGACCGAGGGGCTCAACGCCGGCACGACCATGGTCTTTCGGCCGTTGGCCCGGATCGCGGGCCCGCGGTACGGTCCAACCCTCCCGGGAAGGAAGGGCATCCGAAGGCGATGGGCAGTATCCGTGTGATCGTGGCCGAGGGTCCGGAGGGGTCGTCCGGGCCCGTCGGGCTGCTTCGTGCCGTGCTGGAGCAGGAGGGCGTGGACGTCGCGGGCGAGGTATCCAGCCCGAGCGAGCTGATCCAGCTCGCCGCCGACGAACAGCCCGACGCCGTGGTGTTCGCCGCCCGGGCGCCGCAGGTCGAGCTGGACCGCCTCCGCGCCGTCTCCCCGAGGACGAAGGTGGTCTTCGTCTCGCCGATCCTCAGCGCAGCCGAGGCTGAGATGGCCGAGGCCGTCGTGGAGAGAGCCGACGTGCTGGCGTCGCTGGGGCCGGTGCTGGTGCATCTGTGCGCCCCCGGCCGCGTGAACGCGCGCCGGGCGATCACC
>JALYMB010000133.1 GCA_030773935.1 Actinomycetota bacterium
GTGGAGGTCTCGATGCCCACGACGATCACGGGCGCCTCCAGGGCGCGAGGACCGCTTCGAGGCGGTCGGTCCGTTCGTCCCAGGACGGGCCGGTGGGAGTGACGACGATGCTGCGTTCGTCGCCGTCGGTCGACGTGGTGCGGAGTTCGATCGTGAGGTGGTCGGAGGGAAGGAGAGCCTCCACGGCGTCGCCCCACTCCACCAGGAGCAGCGCCTCGCCGTCGCCGAGCTCGTCGAGACCCAGGTCCATCACGTCCTGCACACGTTCCAGGCGGTAGACGTCGACGTGCGCGATCTCCAGGGTCGTGCCGCGGTACTCGCGGACGAGGGTGAACGTCGGAGACACGACCTGGTCGGTCACGCCGAGGCCCTGCGCGATGCCCTGGACCAGCGTGGTCTTGCCGGCACCCAGCTCCCCGGTGAGCGCAACGGCGTCGCGCGGGACGAAGCAGGGAGCGAGAGCCACTCCCACGGCCCGCGTGTCGTCGGCGGTCGCGGTCCGCAGGTCGATGCCCATCAGAACAGTCCCAGCTGCTCCTCGGCCACCGATTCCGGGATGACGACCGGCGGATCCGCACGCGGCGTCTGCCCGGGGGCGGGGGCGACCCGCCCGGCGGCCGGTACTGGCGGGACCACGGGTTGCGCGGCACCCGACAGCGTCCGCTGCACGAGCACGAAGTCCTCCCGCATGTCCTGGAACTGGCGCGACTTCTCGCCGCCGCCGTGCAGGATCGCGGCCGGGTGGAACGTGGGGATCACCGCGCGCCCGTGCCAGTCGTACACCTGACCGCGCGTGCGCGTGATGCCCTGCGTCGTCTGCAGCACGTACTTCGTGGCGAAGTTTCCGAGCGTGACGATCAGCCGCGGCTGGATCAGCGAGATCGTCTCGACGAGCCACGGGGTGCACGCCTCGATCTCGTCGGGCTCCGGGTCGCGGTTGCCGGGCGGCCGGCACCGCAGGACGTTCGCGATATAGACATCCTCGCGCGCCAGGCCGATCTCGCCGAGCAGTACGTTCAACAGCTGGCCGGCCGGGCCGACGAACGGCTCGCCCTGTTTGTCCTCGTGGAAACCGGGAGCCTCGCCGATGAACATCAGATCGGCGTCGGGGTGGCCGACGCCGAACACCACCTGCGTTCGGCCCATCCCGGCGAGCTTGCAGCGGGTGCACGTGGAGGCCTCGCGCGCGACGTCCGCCAGCATCCTCGTCATGCCTTGCCCCGCTTGCGCTTCGGAGCCGTAGCGGGGAGCACCTCGGACGCGAAGGCGCGCAAGTGGTCGTTCACGTCCTGCGGACGCTCCAGCATGGGCAGATGGCCGGCCCCGGAGATCACCGCGAGCCGGCCGTCCGGCAGGGATCCCACGAGTTCCACGGCGGCGGCCGGCGGGGTGATCCGGTCCTGCTCGCCCACGATCACCAGTGTCGGCACGGTGAGCTTGGCGATGGCGTGCCGCAGGTCCATCTCCATGAGCTTGGTGAGGCCATCGGTCCACACCTCGGTGGAGGCGTGCGCGGCCAGCCCCACCACGTGGTCCACCAGGTGCGGCGGGGCGTCGTCCCCGAACTGCGTGAGCCGCGTCAGCATCCCCGCGACGTCGGTCGGGCTCGCGAGCACCGCCCTGCGCAGCCGGTCGACCCGCCGCGCGGCCGTTGAGAACGTCCCGAGTCGCGGGCGGAGCATCCCCGTGATCGAGCCCAAGGCGCCGCGCAGCAGATCCGACGACGCCGCGCCGATCAGCGCGACGCCCGCGACGCGCCGGCCCAGCACGCCCGCCTCGGCCGCAGAGAGGATGGCCATGGCACCCAGGCTGTGCCCCACCAGTACCACCGGGCGGTCGCCCGTCACGGCGTCCAGGACCGTACCGATGTCACGGCCCATCGTCTCCGGGGACAGGTCGTCGGCCCGCCCGGACCGCCCGTGGCCGCGCTGGTCGTACACCACGCATCGAAGGCCGTCGAGGCCGGTCCACTGGAAGTGCCAGATCGTGAGATCGAGGCTGAAGCCGTGGACGAACACGAGCGTAAGCGCGTCCTCGGGCCCGGCGGATCGTACGAAGAGCGCCGTGCCGTCGGCGGCCACGACGGGCCCCAGGTCCTGCGGCGGGAGCATCGCGAGCGGCTCGTGCGAGGCGGGGCTGCTGCTTCGGGCGCGCCGGCGTATCGCCGTACCGGCGGCCACGCCGCCCGCGATCGCGCCGGCGGCCGCCACACCCGCCGTCAGCAACTTCCGGCGCGTGGAGCTCATCCCACGTACTCCCGGGGCACGCGCGGTCCGATGCCCGTGAGGATCTCGTAGGCGATCGTGCCGGCGTGCATCGCCAGCTCGTCGGCGGTGACGATCTCGGCGTCCTGACGGCCGAGCAGCACGACGTCGTCGCCGGCCTCCACCGGCAGATCGCCGCAGTCGAGCATCAGCTGGTCCATGGTCACGCTCCCCGCCACACGGCACCGCCGGCCTCGGATCAGCACCTCGGCCACGGACGACACCGAACGAGGGTAGCCGTCCGCGTACCCCACCGGCACGGTGGCGACGTTCGCGTCCCGCTCCAGGCGGTACCGGTGTCCGTAGGACACCCCCTCGCCCGCCGGCAGACGCCGCGCGAGCGACACGGACGACCGCCAGGTCAGCGCCGGTCGCAGCCCGAGCGCCTCGCCCACGCCGGGCGCCGGCCGGATCCCGTACAGAGCGATGCCCGGTCGCACGAGGTCCAGGTGCGCCTCCGGGTACAGGATCGTCCCGCCGCTGTTCGCGGCGTGCAGCAGGTCGGGGAGGTGGCCGGCTGCCTTCACGTCGTCCACGACGCGCCGGAACAGTGCGAGCTGCCCCCGCGTCGTGGCCTCGTCCTCCTCGCTCCGCGCGAAGTGGGTCCACAGTCCCTGGAGGGTGAGCCCCACGGCCACAACGCGGCCCACGAAACCGGACGTGGCGTCGGGCGGGTACACGCCAACCCGATGCATCCCGGTGTCGACCTTGACGTGCACGGCCGTGCCGGCCGGAGCCGTCGCGCGAAGCCCGGCGAGACCCGCCTCGGTGTAGAGCGACGGCGTCAGGCCGGCCGCTACGGCGTCGCCCTCTGATCCAGCCGGGAACTCCGAGAGCACCAGGATCGGAGCGCCGATGCCCGCGTCCCTCAAGCCGAGGCCCTCCTCCACCAGGGCCACGCCGAGCCACGTGGCGCCTCCCTCGAGCGCCGCGCGCGCCACGGCCACGTCGCCGTGACCGTACGCGTCGGCCTTCACCACGGCCATCAACTGCGCGTGCGGCGGCTTCAGCGCCGCGACGTTGTGACGGATCGCGTCCAGATCCACCTGCACGAACGTGGGACGGTGGCGGATCACCGGCTCCGCTCCACCCGCGCCACGGCCGCCGGCAGGTGGGCGACGACGTCGCCCGCCAGCGTCCCCTCCCCCTGGGTGCGCCCGGCCAGCGTCCCGGCGACACCGTGCAGGTAGGCCCCCGCGGTGGCGGCGTCCAGGGCCTGCAGGCCTCGAGCCAGCAGGCCGCCGATGACGCCGGTCAGCACGTCGCCGGAGCCCGCCGTCGCCAGCACCGGCGATCCGGTGAGGTTGATGCGCGCATGGCCGCCAGGCGCCGCGATCACGGTGCGGCTGCCCTTCAGCAGGACGACGGCGTCCGCGT
>JALYMB010000134.1 GCA_030773935.1 Actinomycetota bacterium
CATGCCGCGCGCCTACGGCGCCGTGGGATGTGCGTCATGCGGCCACCACCCAGCTCGAGGATGCGTAGGCGGGCAGTTTCGCACGGAAGGCCGCCAGGGCGATCCGTGGATCGTCCGCGGCGGTCAGCTCGAGCAGGACCCCGTACACACCCGGGCGGACGGCATGCGGCGCGGTGTCCGAGCCCACCACGCGGACCGGCGCGTCGGTGCCGTAGGCGGCACGAACCGCCGCCGCGGCGACGCCGGCCTCCCCGGTGCTTGCGAAGTCCCCCACCAGGATGCCGATCTCCGATCCCGGGGTCGCGGTCGCTGGGTTGGGCTCCGGATCGGCGCCGCCTCCGGGGGGCACCAGCGACCCGTCCGCGACGACCGCACGATCGGGGTCCGCCACGTCGATCGGATCCATCAGGGTGGTCCCGCACCCGATCGTCGAGTTCGTGCCGTCGAGATCCTCACGCACCAGGTCGACGCGGAGCGTGGCGACGTCGGGCACGTTCCACAGGCGCGCGCTGCCGTCGAAACCGGCCAGATACATCTCGTGGTCAAGGGTCCGCAGCCGCTCCATCCCACGCCGCCCGAGGTGCATCAGCCGGAACCGAGGGTCACGGGTGGCCGACCCTCTGCCGCGCACCAGGACGAACTCGATCCCCCCCTCCGGCGCTGCCACTGGGGTGCGGACCACCGTCCACCGGTCGTCGTCGGCGTGGAAAGAGGTGGCGCGGCGCCACGTTCCTCGGGGCGACACCCGCCAGATCTGGTTGAGGCGCTCGTCCTCCGGCACCGCCCGGGTGGGGGCCGACGACAGCACGACGTCGAGCGCCCCTCCCCCAACGAAGACCGGGGAGAACGCACGCGCCCCCCTCACCGGAACCGGCAACCGGTCGATCCCGCCGGATCTCGCGTCGCGCACGCGGACCTCCGAGCCGACCGACCACGCCAGATCGCCCGCGGGCGAGAGGGCGGGGTTCACCGCCTCGCCACGCTGGGGGAGCCGCAGGATCCCGGCCTCGGTCGCCAGCACCACGGTGTCGGTGCCGCGCCCGTCCTCGACGAACGCCGTTCCGACACCGCGGAGGCTCACCACGTGACGCACCATCACGCCGGCGGCACCTTCCGACGTAGCCACGCCGGGCGTCGAACCATCCGCCCGCACCAGCCGGCCGGCGGCGGCGGCCCAGACCCCCGCACCTGCGGGCGCCGACGACGACCCCAGGGGCACGGTCCGCGCCGCCCCCGTCGCACACCCCGGGGACGACGGCGTGCGGCTCGCTACCGACGCCGACCCGGCGGCCGACGGCCCGGAGGCCGTTGCCAGGCCGAGCGTCGCCGCGCCGAGGACACACACCACGAAGACCGCCCTTCGAGACATCCGCGATCACTCCTCTCAGTAGTCGGTCACGTACTGGAAATGCATGGGGTCGGGCGTGCCGAAATGCAGGCCCCAGTAGAAGCGGTGGCCGGGGAACGCCCCGCGCCACACGTCGGGGATGTAGGTGCCGTAGTCGGTCCCGTCGGATCCCCGACCGTTCCAATGGTCCTGACCGCGGGGGTTCCGCAGCCAGTTGGTATCGATGGCGGCGCCCCAGGCATGTGTCGACCACAGCGTCGACCCGGAGATGAGCCGGCAGTTGTAGCCACCGATGCCCGGATACAGCGCGCCGTCACGATGCGCGGCGTCGATGTGGTTGCGGACGTTGTAGCCGACGTTCCGCGCGATGTAGGTGTTGTAGTACACGTAGCCGCCGCCGTCGGCGGACTGATGCGGCCAGTACGACCGGCCGTCGTTGGATCGATCGATACAGCGATCTCCAAACATCCGGTTCAGCTCGGCCAGCCCGTTCGGACGGTCCGGGATGGCAGCGTTGGAGTGATCGTGCGTCCAATCGGACATGTGGCTCGCCAGCGCCGACGCGGTGACGTAGCTCGACGTGATGAGGAGCGCGAGCGTCCCGACCGTCGCGAACCGTCCGACGCCGCGGCGCCTGCGTGTCCCGTCCATACACCACCTCCTGGTTCGCGGGGAGGCAGGGAGGACCGAGGAGGCTACGCCGTGCGCCGGCCCGCGCGCATCCCCAAGGCGGGGGTGATGCCGCGGATGGCCGGGCGATTCCGTGTGCGGTCGATCACGGCTCGAGGACTATCCGCCGGCCGCGTCGCCGACCGCGGCCTGACCGGCCGCCAGCCGCGCGGTCTCCACGCGGAAGGGCGAGCAACTCACGTAGTCCAACCCGATCCGGTGGCAGAAGACCACGCTGGCGGGGTCGCCGCCGTGCTCGCCGCAGATGCCCAGATGCAGGGAGTCGTTCGCGCCGCGGCCCTCCTCGCAGGCGATCGTCATCAGTCGCCCGACACCGGGCTGATCCACCGTGACGAAGGGGTTCGCCGGCACCAGCTTGCGCTCCTCGTACAGGCCCACGAACTTGCCGATGTCGTCGCGACTGAACCCGAAGGCCGTCTGCGTGAGGTCGTTGGTTCCGAACGAGAAGAAGTCGGCCGCGGCGGCGATCTCCGCGGCGGTCACCGCCGCGCGCGGGAGCTCGATCATGGTCCCCCACTCCAGATGCTCGAGCGTCGCGCCCTCACGCTCCTGGATCTCTGCCGCCACGGGTTCGAGCTCGGCGCGCATCTGCTGCAGCTCCGGTGCCGTCGCCACGAGCGGGATCATGATCTCCACCCGTGGGTCACCGCCGTCGCGCTTCACCTGCAGCGCGGCCTCGACGATCGCCCGCACCTGCATCGCGTACAGGCCGGGCTTGACGATCCCCAGCCGGACGCCTCTGAGACCCAGCATGGGATTCATCTCGTGCAGATCGTTCACCTTCTGCAGGACCTTCTCCTGCTCGGCCATGTCCTGGCCTCGCTCTCTGCCGAGCGCCACCTCCACCGCCAGCGAGACCTGATCGGGCAGGAACTCGTGCAGCGGAGGATCCAGGAGCCGCACGGTCACGGGCAGGCCGCTCATGGCCGTAAAGATGCCCACGAAGTCCTCGCGCTGTAACGGCGTCAGGGCGGCGTAGGCCTCCTCCTCCTCCTCGGACGTCTCCGCGAAGATCATCTTGCGGACCACCAGCACCCGCTCCTCGCCGAGGAACATGTGTTCGGTTCGGCACAGCCCGATGCCCTCGGCACCGCGCTCGCGAGCGTTCGTTGCCTGGTCCGGTGTGTCGGCGTTCGCGCGCACGCGCAGGCGACGCACCTCGTCGGCGTGGCGCATCAGCCGCTCGAAGGCCTGCCAGATCTTCTCCCGGCGAGACGTGGCATCGCCGCCGCGCGCCCGCTCCAACACCGATTCCTCAAGCGGCAGCTCGCCGACGTACACCCTGCCCGTGAAGCCGTCGATCGTGATCACGTCGCCCTCGGCCACGACCGTGCCGTTCGCCGTGAAGGTCTTCGCCGCCACGTTCAGCTTGATGGTGTCGGCGCCGCAGACCGCGGGGATCCCCTCCCCGCGCGCAACCACGGCCGCGTGCGAGTTGGTCCCGCCCGCCGAGGTGAGGATGCCCTGGGCCGCGATCATGCCGTGATAGTCGTCGGGCGTCGTCTCGCGTCGGACCAGGATCACCTTCTCGCCGCGGCCGGCCCAGTCCTGGGCGTCGTCGGCGCTGAACACGACCCGGCCCGTGGCGGCGCCGGGCGAGGCGTTCAACCCCTGCCCGATCGGCTCGCCGGCTCCACCTGCGATCACGCGCTTGAACAACTCCTCGAGGCGGTCCGCGTTCACGCGGGCGAGGGCCTCGTCGGCGGAGATCAGGTCCTCCTCCAGCATGTCGTAGGCCATGACCCATTCCCCGAACGCGGTGCGCTTGCCCACGCGCGTCTGCAGGATCCACAGCTTGCGCTTCTCGATCGTGAACTCGATGTCGCACATGTCGCGGTAGTGCCGCTCGAGCGTGTCCATCACCTCGCGCAGGCGCGTGTACGACGGCTGGTCGAGCCGCTCGAGCTCGGCCAGCGGCAGCGTGTTGCGGATACCGGCCACGACGTCCTCGCCCTGGGCGTTCGGCAGGTAGTCGCCGTAGGGGAGCTTCTCGCCGGTGGCGGGGTCGCGCGTGAACGCCACGCCGGTGCCGGAGTCCTCGCCGCGATTGCCGAAGACCATCGCTTGGATGTTCACGGCCGTGCCCAGGTCGTCGCTGATCTTGTTCTGGCGCCGGTAGTCGACGGCGCGCCGGCCGTTCCAGGACTTGAAGACCGCCTCGATCGCCAGACGCATCTGCTC
>JALYMB010000135.1 GCA_030773935.1 Actinomycetota bacterium
ACGTGGCCGCGGTGCCCGACCGCGTGACCGGCGCCATCACCCCGCCCTCGGCGCAGTACGCGCTGCGGCAGGCGCGGCGGCTGGCGGCGAACGTGATCGCGTCCATCGAGGGCGGGGAGCCACGGCCGTTCACGTGGCGCAATCTCGGTGGTCTGTGCGCGCTCGGCCGCTACCGCGGCGTCGCGAAGGTGATGGGCGTCAAGCTCCGCGGATTCCCCGCGTGGTTCCTGCACCGCTCGTACCACCTCGCGCAGATGCCGACCGTGGGCCGCAAGGTGCGCATCATGCTGGACTGGACGGTGGCGCTGTTCTTCCGTCGCGACATCGCGCAGCTCGGATCCTTGGAGCGGCCGCACGAGCCCTTCGAGCGAGCGTCCGAGGACTAGCCGGCCTGGGTTCAGGGGAGCAGAAGTGAGCGGAAGACGCCGTGCGGATCGAAGGTCCGCTTCGACTCGACCCACCGTCCGTGGCGCGGGCCGAAGTGCCGGCGCCAGTCCCCTTCACCCATAGCCCCCAGCCAGTCGGCCACGTAGCGTTTGCCGCCGGCCTCGGTGAGGAGGTCGGCCGCGCCTTGGAACGCCGCCAGCGTGCCATCGAGGAACTGCGGCAAGACCTGCGGGTAGATCACGGCCAGGAAGACGACCTCCTCGGCCTGGGGCAGCGCCATGAGAGGCGGCGCATCGTCCCCTGACATGAAGAAGGTCCCGCGGTGGCCCTCGCCCAGCGGCAATGTGCTCAGAACCTGGGGCAGAACGTCGACGAGCGCGTCGGGCCCGATGAGCGCCCCGATATAGGGATGCGGGCGCTCCCACGCACCCAGCCGCCGGACCGTCTCGAAGCGCATGTCGTGACGAGCCGGGAAGTAGCCGACCTCGTCGTCCTCCACGTGCAGGACCCGGTAGGGCGAAAGTTCCTCCGGGAGCTGGGGCGCCTCGTCATCGAACTCGAACGAGACCTGGAGCGGGAAGAACCATTCCGCGAAGCCCGCACGCCGGCCACCGATCCCCCGGAGACCCTGCATGCTCGGTGAGCAGAAGCCCTCCATGGAGCTGACGGCGTCGGTCCTCGCGAGCATCCTCTGGTCTGCCATCCACCGTCGGAGGTCGTCATAGAGCAGGTAGTAGGTTCGCACCCGCGAGAGAACCGGTCGCAGCTCGAGCTCCGCAGAGACGATCGCGCCGCACCGCCCGAGGCCGCCGAGGACCGCGTCGTAGAGGTCGCGGGCTTCGGTGCGAGAGCAATGCCGCAGCGAGCCGTCGCCCGTCACGACCTCGAGCGCCGCCACGTTCGCGACCAACGGACCGAAGCGATGGCTCCCCGGCCCGATCCCGCCGACGGAGAGCAGACCGCCAACCGTGAGGTCGAGCAGGTTGGTGAGCGCCCGCGGCAGCAGCCCGTGCTCGAGTGTCGCAGTGACGATCTCTCTCAAGCGGGCGCCGGCCTCGCAGCGGATCGTCTGGCGCTCGAGGTCAACCGACCCAACGCCGTGCATCTCGGATAGGTCCACCACCACCGAGTCCGCCGCAAGGGCTTGGCCGCCCGCGCTGTGGCCGACCCCGCGAAGTGTGAGCTTCGATCCCGACGAGACCGCCTCCGTCACGACCTCCGCGACCTCCTCAGCCGATCGTGGACGGACGATCCCCGCAGGCGACCCACGCAGAACGTGTCCGAAATCCTCGGTTACGGATTCGAGCGCGTCGCCTGACCGTTCCACGATCACGCCGGAACGCTCTCACTCGCTATCGTCGGGCGCAACAGAAAGAGCCGGGCCGGATCGATCCTGCCCGAGGCGGAACCCCCCGGCTCGCGTTCAGCCCTTGCCGCGCTGCCGCTGGAGCGAGCTCGCGGCCTTCAGCGCCGTGTGGCTGCGCGCGATGTCGGGCAGCTCGTGGCCTCCCGAGAGCTCGTCGGCCGCCCAGCGCGTGAGGTCGCGGATCGAGATGATGCCGACCAGCTTGCCCTTGTCGACGATGGGCAGGTGCCGGATGTTGCGCTTGGCCATGTGATCGGCCGCCTGGGCGATGTCGGTCTTCGAGCCCACGGTCTCGATGTCGCTACGGGTCATGCCCTCGGCCGCCTTCACGCTCTGCGGGTCGCCGCCGGACGCCACCAGGTTCACGATGTCGCGCTCGGTCACGATGCCGGCCAGCTTCGCGCCGTCCATCACGACGACCGAGGAGATCCCGTTCGTGCGCATCACCTTCGCGACCTCGGCGAACGTGTCGTCGGCGGCGGCCGTCTTCACGTCCGTGTGCATGATCTCTCCGACCTGCATATTGCCTCCTCGGGGCGTGTCGCTCGGGGCGACAGGGTACCTCGCGCGGTGTCCGGGGCGGGTGACCGGTCCGGGCCACGGGAGAGGCCCCCGCGGTCTCAGGAGATCCACAGGTCGCTCTGCCCATGCTCCCAGCGCGGCCGGGCACGCTGGTCGTGACCGAGACGGTCCGCCGCGCCCGCGCCCCGCCGGGCCGGCCGGCGGGCCGCCCTTGAGAAGGAGCGACCGTGGCACCGAGTCCACAGACCCGCGACGCCGGCGTCCGCCGCGTCTCCCGCCTGACGCGGTGGGCCCTGGCCGGAGCCGTGGGCCTTTCGGCGGCGGTCTCGTACGTCGTCGCGAAGGCCCAGACGGGGAGCGCGACGAGCCGCACCTCCAGCGGCACCTCGCGCTCGGGCACGACGGTCTCCCCGGCCGGCGTCATCATCGGACCCGGCACCGGCAACGGGCTGCAACCGCCCGTCACGCCACCGCTCGGGCAGAGCGGTGGCGGTGGCGGTGGCGGTGGCGGTGGGGGCGTGGCGACCTCGGGAGGCTCCTGATGGACGCCTTCGGCCGGATCCGCTTCCCCGCCCTGGGCACCACCGCGGTCGTCGTGACGGCCGATATCCGGGGTCTGGTCTGGGCCGCGCTCGAGGTGCAGCGCGAGGTCGCGGCGATCGACCTCGCCTGCAGCCGGTTCCGCGACGATTCCGATCTGGCGCGCGTGAACGCGAGCTCCGGCCGCTGGGTCACGGTGGGGCCGCTCCTGCTCGAGGCCGTCGAGGTCGCCTTGCGCGCGGCTCGCCTGACCGGCGGCGACGTCGACCCCACGGTCGGGGCTGCCGTGATCGGCAACGGCTACGACCGGGACTTCGAGGCGGTCGCGGCCCAGGGG
>JALYMB010000136.1 GCA_030773935.1 Actinomycetota bacterium
GACGGGAGCTTCGAGGTCGCGACCGCCGAGCCGGCGTCCGGGCGCGAACGGCGCCGGCTCGCGTTCGCGGCGAACGTCGGGGTGGTGTTCCCGCACGAGGGTCGCTACACCGTGTCGGCCGAGGCCATGGGCCGTCCGGCGCTCACGGTCGAACTCTGGGTGCACGACGGCGGGCCCGCCGGTGGCCCGGCCGTCCCCGAGCCGCCCCGCACGACCGGCGGCTACATCTGATCGCGGCGGCGTCGTGGTCCCAGGTCACGGGTCGATCAGACGCGACGCGCGGGCCACGTCGGTGGACGTTGACCCGCGGTGTCGCGTGCGACGAGCCTGCGCGTGACTATGCCCGGCGAAGGAACCAGAGCACGACGGCAACGACGACCACGATGACCACGATCGTCCAGATGACACCCATGACATCTCTCCTTGTCTCGGCCGGGAGCGTCTTCCCGGTGTGGTCCATCCCTTCCCATATCGGCTGCAGTCCAACCCTCCACGGGCTTGTCCCGGACGCCGCCCGTGAACGGGGACCGGCCCCGGGTTTGGGCTTTCCTATCGGGGGCCCGGGACGGCGCCCGGCGGCGGCGCCCTCCCCAGATCCTGCACGGCGGGCTGGCCCGCGCGCACGGCCTCGAGCTGCGCGGCCACCGATGCCCCGTACAGCAGCGAGATCGACGACAGCAGGGCCCACACCATCAAGGCCACGATCCCGGCCAGCGGCCCGTACGTCTCTCCGAACGTGGAGCTGACCTGGAAGAAGTACGCGAGCGCCAGCGTCGACAGTGCCCACAACACCACCGAGACCACCGAACCGAAGGCGAGCCACGACCAACCCGGCTGTCGCCGCCGCGGCGACCAGCGGAACAGCAGCGCGACCGCCGCCGCCGTCAGGAGCAGTGCGACGGGCCAGCGGAGCGTGTTCCAGAGGGTCGTCGCCAGATCGCTGTCCAAGGCCGAGTCGATCGCTCCCCCGAACGCGAGCGATGCGAACGCGGCCGATGCCAGCACCCCCGCGGTGAGCGCCAGCACGAACGCGCGTCCGTACTTGCGGACGGTCGGTCGATCCTGCTCGACCCCGTAGAGACGGTTCAGGCCGCGCTCGAGCTGCCCCATCGCGGTCACCCCCGTGATGAGAGCGCCGGCGAGCCCGATCACGAGCGCGGTGTACTGATGCGAGGAGCTGGCCTGGTGCGCCTGCTTGACCGCCTGCGTGAGGACGCGGCCGGCCGGGCCCGGAACCGCTGACTGCAGAGACCGCACGATCAGCTCACTGATCTTCCCCTCTCCGAGCGCGCTTGCCAGGCCGACCAGCGCGATGAGGCCCTGCATGATCACGAGCGTGGTGGCGAACGCCAAGGAACGGGCATGGCTGAATCCGTCGGACAGACGCAGCCTTCGGAACGCGTCGCTCAGGAGCCTGCCGCGGCCCGTCCGGGACAGGACGTCCCACGCGTCATCGCCGGTGAGTTCGTAGGTCTCGGGAACACGGTTCGCGGTGCTCATGAGGCCTCCGCCTGCGGCACGCACACGGTGATCGCGGCGGGCTCGACCTCGATCTTCAGTCGTTTCGTGGCCTTGCGGTCGCCGCCGTCCAGCTCGTAGACCATCGGGGACTTGAGCCGCACGTCGACCCGCTGAGCGGTGATCTCCTCCACGAACGGTGAGCTCTCGGGCTGACCGAGGGCGGTCCGTCCGGCCGTGCGCGCCCAGTCCACGAGGCCCTTGGCGGTGACGACGCCCAGCTCGATCCTGCCGTCGTCGGGACGCGACCCCTCGAACACCGACAGGCCGCCGATGACCTTCCCCATGTTGCCGACCAGGACACAGCTCGCCTTGCCCTTGAACCACTTCGCACCGTCGACACGGATGCGCACCCGCATCGGCGTCTCGCGAAGGTGCTTGGCGCCTGTCCAGACGTAGGCGAGCTGTCCCACCTTGTCCTTCAGCCCCGTTCCCGCGTCCCGGATCATCAACGCGTCGAATCCCACGCCCGCCATCACCGCGAAGTGCTCACCGTTCACGACCCCAAGGTCCAACTTGCGGCGCTCGCCGTGGAGCCCGATGCGGACGGCCGTCGCAAGATCCGCCGGGATGTCCAGGTTCGTGGCGAACAGGTTGGCGGTTCCCGCCGGAAGGATGGCGATCGGCGTGTCCGTGCCGGCCAGCTCGTCCGCGCAGCGCTGCACCATCCCGTCGCCACCCCACACGAAGATCAGACCCGCGCCCTTCTTCATCGCCTTCCGAACGAATCGCGGCGCCTCCTTGCTCTTGCCGACCTCGTACCAGATGGGCTCGGCGACGCCGTCGTCGGCCAGGAGCTGCCGCAGCTCCGGCAGGCCGCCGCCCAGTACCTTGCTGGCGCTTGCGATCACCGCGACGGTGGTCATCGTGGGACCTGATCGGGAGGCCGATTCTGGATCATGGCCCGCGAGGTCCGCGCGGCCAGGAGCGCGATCGTCAGCGCTCCGGCGCCGAGCACCACGCTGGCCAGGACATCGGTGGGATGGTGCATGCCGCGGTACAGCCGCGACAGACCGACGGCGATCGGCAGCAGGAGTGCCAGCGTCCATGCGAGCACCCTCGCGAAACGGTTGCCCGTGAGGGAACTGACAACGATGGCGAGGCCCACGTAGAGGGCGATCGCCGCCGCCGTGTGGCCGGAGGGGTAGCTCGACGTGGGCGGGGAGACGTCGAGCCGGGGGACGTCGGGTCTGGCGCGGTCGACGACCAGCGTGGCGAGGAGGAAGACCGACACCTCGATCGTGAGGGCCACGACGATCAGCTCCACCTCCCGCCAGAACCGCTTGATCCCCAGCACCACCGTCACCAGCACCGCGATCGCGATGATCGTGAACGTGGCGCCGAGGTCGGAGCCGAAACGCGTGACCGTGTTGAGGGTGGGGGTGCGACGCGATACGAACCATTCGTTCACGCGGATGTCCCACGACTCGAGGGAGCCGCCGGCGAAGACCTTCGTCAGGAGCAATCCGATCCCCACGATGACGCCGGTGAGCACCACGAGGCCAAGCAGCGCGATCGCCGATCCGACCAGCACGGGGGAGCGCTCCGGCCAGCGGGTGCCCAGCCGCTCGGCGATGCCTCCGGGCTTGGGATCCAACACCGTTCCCGCCGAGCGGTCCGCCTTTGGGGCCGGGCGTGGTGCGGGCATGTCGGCGTGGGTCCTCGCGGTATCCATGAGAGTGTTTGGGTTGTCGAAGCTCCCGGTAAACCTCCTGCTGTCAGAATAGCTGTCCGGTTCGACGCATACCTGGAGGAACGTGCTGATCCTTCTCGTGCTCGCGGGTCTGGCCATGGTGGGCGGGTCGCTGGCCGCATGGGCGGCCCGGCGCTGGCCCGCGGTGGACCCCACGCGCGCCGTCGGTGCCGCCGCGCGGGAAGGATCCAAGCACGAGCCCTCCACCTCGTTCCTGCGGGCGCGGATGGACCCCGGCACCGCCACCGGGCTGGGTCTCACGCTCGCCATGGTCGGCGTGGTGATCGGGGGGGCGATCCTCGGAGTGCTGGCGCTGCTGGTGCGTGCGTCCGACACCGGTCTCGTGGCTCTGGACCGGAGCGCGGCCACATGGGGCGCGCACAACGCGACCACGCTCTCGACGGCAGTGCTCCGAGCGGTCACGCAGCTGGGGGCCACCGTCACGATCACGGTCCTGGCGATCGTGGTGGCGGTCGTCGAGTATCGCCGTGCGCCGTCCCGCTCCGTTCCCGGCTACCTGGCATTGGTGGTGATCGGCCAGCTCGTGATCGTGAACCTCATCAAGTTGGTGGTCGCGCGCGCACGACCCGGCATCGATCCGCTGGCCGGGTTCTCGGGCGCCTCGTTCCCGAGTGGGCATACGACGGCGGCCGCGTCCTTCTACGCAGCGGCTGCCCTGATGCTCGGGCGTGGGCGCTCCCTCCGGGTCCGGTCGATCCTGGTCGGGGTGGCGGTGGGCGTGGCGCTGGCCGTGGCCGCGTCGCGGGTGCTCCTCGGCGTGCACTGGTTCACCGACGTGCTTGCGGGCCTCGCGCTGGGATGGAGTTGGTTCGCGATCTGCGCGGTCGCGTTCGGGGGCCGGCTGATGCGCTTCGCGGCGCCGGTGGAGGCGGCGCAGGTGGCCGCCGACACGGGTTCGGCGCCATCCGGGGTGAAGGCCGCGGTTTCGGAACCCGGCTCGTCCGGGTACCGCTCTCCCGAAGAGCGGAAGGTGTGACGCGGTTTCCAACGAAAGGGGACGAAGCGGATGCGATGTGGACACGAGGGGTGCACGTGCCCAGTGGGGGAGGCCGGCTCCTACTGTAGCGACCACTGCCGCGAACACGGTGAACACGGTGACCAGCACCGTTGCGAGTGCGGCCATGCCGAGTGCACCGGAGGTGCGGCATGACGACGGCGATCCACAACGGCAGCAGGGCGATCGTGGTGGGCGAGGCGGCACTGACGGGATGGCGGGGCCGGATCGGTCACGCGGTCGCCAAGCCCGTCGCGCAGCGGACCAGATTCAGCATCGAGCAGGTGGAAGCCGCGATCGGCTTCGCGATGCTCGCGTACGCAACGTACCGATTGGCGCGACCGCTGATCGCGGCGGCCCGGTCCTCGCAGATCTGAATCGACATCGTCCCGTGTGCGGTGGACGCGCACGTGAGGACCTGCTTTCAGCTCGTGTCGCCGGCCGGCGCAAGGACCCGGAGTGCGCCGGGGTCGCTCCTCAGGCTGATGTCGGCGCGCTCGGTACCC
>JALYMB010000137.1 GCA_030773935.1 Actinomycetota bacterium
CTACGACGTCGCCGCGTCCACCCACGCCTGCCAGGTGTCGGCGTTGGCGTCCACCCACTTCTGGGCGGCGTCGGCCGGATCCATCTTGCCGTCCTCGATGTCTAGCGCCACCGAGTTCTGGTCGTCGTTCGTGTAGCTCATCGCCGACAGGAACTTGAACGCGGCCGGCGCCTTCGTCTCGAGGTTCTCGTTGAACGCCTTGTACAGCACGTCCTCCGGGTACTCGCAGTCGTAGCCCACGCCCTTGTTCTTCGCCGCTGCCTCCGCGCACGCGTCGGTGAACGCCGGCAGCTTCACCTCGGTGAGGTCGTACTTCGCGTTAGCCCACTGCGGTGTGTAGAAGTAGAACAGCAGGGGCTCCTGCGCGTTGTAGGCCTTGTCCAGCTGCGCGAGCTCGGCCGTCTCGGTGCCGGCCACGATCACCTCGTAGTCCAGGTTGAGGTTCTTGACGATCTCCGCGTCGTACGACACGAAGCTGGGATCGCCGTCCAGCATCTGCCCCTTGTCGCCGGTCTCGGCGGTCGCGAACAGCGAGGCGTTGTCGTTCAGGCCCTCCCAGGTCGCAAGCTCCGGGTGGTCGGTCAGCAGATAGGTCGGGATGTACCACCCGATCTTGCCC
This sequence comes from Actinomycetota bacterium, assembly GCA_030773935.1. Classification (GTDB taxonomy): domain Bacteria; phylum Actinomycetota; class UBA4738; order UBA4738; family HRBIN12; genus JALYMB01. The sequence continues at coordinate 620 of JALYMB010000137.1, forward strand.
ACCACACCCAGCTCGCCGCCGTCGATGACACCCTGATTACCGTCGATGTACGTGGTGTAGTCCTCGCCGTGACCGGACGGCCAGATCTCCAGCGTCGCGTCCAGGTCACCCTCGGACATGGCGGGGAACTGTGCCGTCTCGTCGATGTCCTGCAGCTTCACCGTGCAGCCCAGCTTGCTCTCCAGGAGCACCTTGGCGACGTTCGCGTTCACCGCCGAACCGGTCCACGGGTTGACGGCGATGGTGACCGTGTCGCTCCCGCAGTCCGCCGCCGTGGACCCGCCGTCGCTCGCGCCGGTGGTCTCGCTGCTGACGTCGCTGCACGCTGCGCCGAGCATGGAGAGTGCCACGACGAGGATCGCGAACGACCACCATCTGGGTCGGTGCGTCATGCTTCCCCCTTTCCTCTGGAGCCTTCGGGTAGTGGTACGGACGTGCCGGCGCCGTTGGACTTGCCGGAGATGGCGCGCACCCGCGTCCACCATCCCAGCCCGGTGCCCACGGGGCCGCGCGTCGTGCGCGGCGCCATGCCCATCGCCTGCGTGATCCGGTCGATCACGATGGCCAGCAACATGATGCTGAGGCCGGCAACGACACCCAGCCCGATGTCGCCGTGACGCAGGCCGAACACAACCTGCAGACCCAGGCCGCCGCCGCCGATCAGACCGGCGATCACCACGACGGACAGCACCATCATGATGGTCTGGTTGATGCCCAGCAGGATCGAGGGGCGCGCCAGCGGGAGCTGCACCTTGCGCAACAGCTGGTTCGGCGTGGCCCCGTAGGACTCGGCGGCCTCCACGGTCTCCTTCGGCACCCCCCGGATGCCCAGGTCGGTGAGGCGGATGCACGGCGGCAGCGCGTACACCACGGCAGCGATCACGCCGGGCACACGCCCGATGTTGAACAAGACCACGACCGGCACCAGGTACACGAACGCCGGCATCGTCTGCATGGCGTCCAGGACGGGCTTGAGGATCCGCTGGAACCCGTCGCTGCGTGCCGAGACGATCCCGACCGGTATCGAGATCGCCACCGATAGCACCACACCGACGATCACCTGGCTCAGCGTGTCCATCGCGAAGGTCCACATCCCCAGCAAGCCGATCGCGAACAGGCACAGGAACGAGGTGACGGGCAGCCCGGGGCGCCGCGACACTCGCCAGGCGATCACGGCGGCGCCGCCCGCCACCATCCACCACGGCACGTCGAGGAGCAGGTTCTTGAGCGGCTCGAGGCCGAAGCGGATCAGGGCATCGCTCACGTTCTCCGTGAGCGAGCCGAGGTGGGCGGTCACCCAACCCACCAGTGAGTTGGCGGGGTTCGCGAGCGAGGTCGTCCACCGCTCGGGGAAGTCCTGCTGGCGCAGCACCTCGCGACCGACGAGCACCGCCGCGACGGTGGCGCCCGCCGCCAGGAACCCGAGCGTTCGGTGGGAGATCGTCCGTCCGGGGAGTTGGACACTCAGGTCCCGCCGGTCGCGCCGACTCCACGCGTAGGTCACTCGGTCCAGCACGATCGCCATGATCACGATGGCCGTGCCCCCGTTGAAGGCCTCACCGACGTCAAGGTTCACCAGCCCGTCGATCACGATCTGCCCGAGGCCCTCGGCGCCCACGACGGCCGCGATCACGACCATGCCCAGGGCCATCATGATCGTCTGGTTCACCCCCAGCATGATCGATGGCTTCGCCATGGGCAGCTGCACCTTCAGCAACCGCTGACGGGACGTGGCGCCGAACGAATCCGCCACCTCGAGTGAGGTGTCGGGCACACCTCGCATCCCCAAACTCGTCAGTCGCACGGCGGGCGGCAGCGCGAACAGCAGCGTGCCGATCAACGCCGACGCGGCGCCGATCCCGAACAGCAGGACCAACGGCAACAGATAGGCGTACGCGGGGATGGTCTGCATCGCGTCCAGCAGCGGACGAAGCGTGCGCTCCACCCGTTGGCTCCGCCCGGCCCAGATCCCCAGCGGGATCCCGATCGCCAGGGCCACGATCACCGAGAGCAGGACGAGGGCCAGCGTCTCCATGCTGGCCTGCCACACACCCAGGACGCCCATAGCCAGGAAGCCGACGGCGGCGAGCACGGCCAGACGCCAGCCCGCCAGCACACCGGCCAGGACGGAGGCGGCGGTCACCACACCCAGCCACGTCATGCGGCTCAGGATGTTCGTCGCGAACTCGACGGCCCCGCGCAACCCGTCCTTCACAGGATTGATGAGGTACACGAACGCCCAGTTCGTGTCGTTGTGGGCGATCACCCATTTCTCGAAGGAGGCGAACCAGCCGGTGGCGTCCACGATCCAGCTCTCCGGGTAGCCGCCGGTGAGCTGCAGGCCAACCAGCACGGACAGGATCACCGCACCAGCCCAGATCGCGCGGCGACGCCACGGCGACGGGGGTCGGTGGATCACCACGTCCAGGCGTGCGTCGGCGACGGCCACCGCGCTGGGGCCGCGGACCTCGACCGACATCAGGCGCGGTCCTCGATCAACGCCGACATCACGGCCTCGCGGTCCACGATCCCCACGACGTCGTCGCCGTCCACCACGCGCAGCACCTGATCGTGGCGCGCCACCACGGAGATCAGATCCTGCACGATCGTGTCCGCCCGCACGTCCTGCCCGTAGGCGCGGCCGTCGCCCGCGGGCACCGGCGCCATGATCGAACGCGCGGTGAGCACGTGCGTCCGCGGCACGTCACGGGTGAAGTCCGCCACGTAACTGTCGGCCGGGTGCGCCACGACCTCCTCCGGCGTTCCCACCTGGACGAAGTGCCCGTCCTTCATGATCGCGATGCGGTCTCCGAGCTTCAGAGCCTCCAGCAGGTCGTGGGTGATAAAGATCATGGTCTTGCGCACCTCCTTCTGGAGGCGGATCACCTCGTCCTGCATGTCGCGGCGAATCAGCGGGTCCAGCGCGCTGAAGGGCTCGTCGAACAGCATGATCTCGGGATCGGTGGCGAGCGCGCGCGCCAGCCCCACACGCTGCTGCATCCCGCCGGACAGCTCGTCGGGGTAAGAATCCTTCCAGCCGCCCAGACCCACCGTTTCCAGCACCTCGCCGGCCCGAGCGGTGCGCTGCTCCTTCTCCATGCCCTGAACCTCGAGGCCGAAGCCCACGTTGTCCAGGATGCTGCGGTGCGGCAACAGGCCGAAGTGCTGGAACACCATGCTGATCTTCCTGCGACGGATCTCTCGCAACTGTTCCCCGCTCATGGTGAGGACGTTCTGGCCGTCGACCAAGACCTCGCCGGCGGTGGGCTCGATCAGGCGGGTGAGGCAACGCACGAGGGTGGACTTGCCCGAGCCCGACAGTCCCATCACCACGAACACCTCGCCGGGGGTGACGTCGAAGGAGACATCGCACACGGCGGCCACGCAGCCGGTCTTCTCCAAGAGCTCGGCACGCGGGAGGCTGGCGACCGGCGATCCGACGATGCTGTCGGCCTTCGGTCCGTAGACCTTCCAGACACCACGGCAGGAGACCGCGACCTGCGACCCTTCCACCGGCACCCCTCACTCCCCTCGGAGCGGACCCTGACCGGTGGATAGTGGGCCCCGCCGCCCGAGCGCGCAAGACAAGGGTTGCGGCGTGGGCAACCGTGGGGATGCGGTGACCGCGAAGTTGGGGCATGCTCCGCAACCATGGGGGGCACGAGCTACGACTTCGTGATCATCGGCGGAGGCTCGGCGGGGAGCGCCCTCGCCAACCGGCTGAGCGTCGACCCCTCGAACACGGTCCTGGTCCTGGAGGCCGGGCGCCCCGACTACATCTGGGACGTCTTCATCCACATGCCGGCCGCGCTGACGTTCCCCATCGGGAGCCGCTTCTACGACTGGAAGTACGAGTCCGAGCCCGAGCCGTTCATGAACGACCGGCGGATCTACCACGCCCGCGGCAAGGTCCTGGGCGGCTCCAGCAGCATCAACGGGATGATCTTCCAGCGAGGTAACCCGCTCGACTACGAGCGCTGGGCCGCCGACCCGGGCATGGAGACGTGGGACTACGCGCACTGCCTCCCGTACTTCAAGCGGATGGAGACCACCCTCGCCTCGCCGCCCGGCGACGAGTACCGAGGGCATAGCGGGCCGCTCGTCCTGGAGCGGGGGCCGGCCACGAACCCGCTGTTCGGCGCCTTCTTCGAGGCCGTGCAGCAGGCCGGGTACCCGCTCACCTCCGACGTGAACGGCGAGCGACAGGAGGGTTTCGCGCCGTTCGACCGCAACGTCCACCGTGGTCGGCGGCTGTCCGTGGCGCGCGCGTACCTGCACCCGGTGATGGACCGCCCGAACCTCGACGTGACGACGCGCGCGTTCGTCACGAGGATCGTGTTCGAGGGGAACCGCGCCGTTGGCGTGGAGTTCACGAAGGGACGCGGCGCGCCGCAGCAGGTGCGCGCCGGCGAGGTCGTGCTCTGCGGCGGCGCGATCAACTCGCCGCAGACGCTGCAGCTCTCGGGTGTCGGCACCGCTGACTTCCTGAAGGCGCTCGGCATCACACCGGTCGTCGACCTGCCCGGCGTCGGCGAGCACATGCAGGACCACCTGGAGGTCTACATCCAGTACGCATGCAAGCAGCCGGTCTCGATGCAGCCGTACCTGAAGTGGCGCTACCGCCCGTGGATCGGGTTCCAGTGGCTGTTCCTGCGGCGCGGGCCCGGCGCCACGAACCACTTCGAGGGCGGCGGCTTCGCGCGTAGCAACGACGACGAGGTGTATCCGAACCTGATGTTCCACTTCCTGCCGATCGCGGTGCGCTACGACGGATCGGCGCCGGCGGGCGGCCACGGCTACCAGGTGCACATCGGCCCGATGTACTCGGACACCCGCGGCAGCGTGAAGCTCAAGAGCGCCGATCCCCGGGTGCATCCGGCCCTGCGCTTCAACTACCTGTCCACCGAGCAGGATCGCCGCGAATGGGTCGAGGCGATCCGCGTGGCGCGCGGCATCCTGAACCAGCCCGCGATGGACCCGTTCAACGCCGGCGAGGTCTCTCCGGGCCCGGAGGTCTCCACCGACGAGGAGATCCTGCAGTGGGTGGCGAAGGACGGCGAGACCGCCCTGCACCCCTCCTGCACCGCCCGCATGGGGGTCGACGACATGAGCGTCGTCGACCCCCTCACGATGCGCGTGCACGGCACCGAGGGGTTGCGCGTGGTGGACGCCTCGGT
>JALYMB010000138.1 GCA_030773935.1 Actinomycetota bacterium
GGTTGACACCGGTCCCGATCACCACGTGGCGGAGGGCGCCGCCCGCCACGGCGGCCTCGGCCAGGATCCCGCCCGCCTTCCCATCGGGCGTCATCAGGTCGTTGGGCCACTTGCAGCCCGCCTGCACCCCAAAGGACCGCGCCGCCTCCGCCAGAGCCGCCCCCGCGAGCAGGGTGAGCAGCCCGGCCATCGCGGGAGCCAGCGCCGGACGCAGCAGGAACGAGCAGAGCAGGGCCTCGTCGGGACCGTCCTGCCACGCCCTGCCCAGGCGCCCCCGGCCGGCGATCTGGTGGGCGGCCGACACGAGCGTCCATTCCGGGGAGCCCGCCTCTGCCAGTTCGAGCGCCGTCGCGTTCGTGGAACCGGTAACCTCGTCCGCGCGGACGGGGCCGGCCAGACCGGCCTCGGCCAGTGCGCGCTCGAGATCTTCGGTCGTCAGCATGGTTCGATACTCCCACGGAGGTGGGTGCCGATCAGCCCCAGCCGGAGCACGAAGGGCACCAAGCCCAAGGTCCTGATCGCCAATCGTGGCGAGATCGCGGTCCGGATCATCCGGACGTGCAGGGAGCTCGGCATCCCCTCGGTCGCCGTGTACTCCGACGCCGACCGCGACGCCCTGCACGTGGAGATGGCGGATCAGTCCTTCCGGATCGGTCCGGCGCTGGCCGCCGACTCCTACCTGTCGATCGAGGCGATCATGGGAGCCGCGCAGAAGTCCCGCGCCACCCTGGTGCACCCCGGGTACGGCTTCCTCGCCGAGCGGGCGCAGTTCGCGCAGGCGGTCGACGACGCCGGACTCACCTTCGTCGGACCCTCTCCCCAGGCGATCGAGACGATGGGCGACAAGGCGGCGGCCCGACGGGTGGCCGATGCCGCCGGTGTCCCGATCGTGCCCGGCACCCCCGAGCCCGTCGACGTCCGGCAGGCGAAGGAACAGGCGCAGCGGATCGGGTTCCCGCTGATCGTGAAGGCCGCGTTCGGCGGCGGCGGCAAGGGCATGCACGTGGTCCGGAACCCCGACAACCTGGAGGAGGCGCTGCGGCGGGCGGCCCGCGAGGCGCAGTCGTACTTCGGCCGGTCCGAGGTCTTCCTGGAGCGGTACGTCGAGCGGGCTCACCACGTCGAGGCGCAGATCCTCGCCGATCCCCACGGCCACATCTCGTTCCTGGGCGAACGCGACTGCAGCGTCCAGCGCCGACACCAGAAGCTGATCGAGGAGACCCCCTCCCCCGTGGTGGACGACGCCCTTCGGACGAAGATCGGGGAGGCCGCCGTGTCGCTGGCCCGCGAGTCGGGTTACGTGAACGCGGGCACGGTCGAGTGCATCGTCGACGAGGACGGCTCGTTCTACTTCCTGGAGATGAACACCCGGCTTCAGGTGGAGCACACGGTCACCGAGATGGTGACGGGCTACGACCTGGTGGCGCTGCAGATCGCCGCAGCGCTCGGCGAGCATCTGGAGCTGGACCCCGCCCCGCGCGGTCACGCGATCCAATGCCGCATCAATGCGGAGGACCCCGGGCGGAACTTCCTGCCCGGACCCGGTCGGATCTCGCGGTACGAAGAACCCAGCGGACCGTTCGTGCGGGTCGACGCCGGGGTCACGGCGGGCCGTGACATCCCCGGCGACTACGACTCCATGTTCGCCAAGCTCATCGTGCAGGGCCAGGACCGGGAGCAGGCCAGGAACCGCATGCTGCGAGCCCTGACCGAGTTCCGGATCGAGGGCGTGCCCACCACGATCCCGATCCACCGATGGATCCTCGCGTCGGCGGAGTTCCGCTCCGGGGAGCACACCACCACCTGGCTCGAACGAGCCCTCGCCACCGTGGACCTGCCGGCCCAGGTGGCCATGCAGCCCCCCGTCGGGGCCGGCGCGAAGCCCCGACCCGCCGACATCCTGGTGGAGGTGGACGGGCGCCGCGTGCCCGTGCGGATCTTCGACGAACGCCGGGAGCGGGCGCCGGAGCGGCCGACGCTGCACGATGCGCACCACGGGGAGCACGTCCACGGGGTGATCACCGCGCCGATGCAGGGAACGATCCTCAAGGTGCTGGTGGAGAAGGGCCAGGAGATCCAGGCCGGCGATGTGATCTGCATCCTGGAGGCGATGAAGATGGAGAACCACATCGCCTCGAGCCGCGAGGGAGAGGTGACCGACCTTCCGATCCGGGCCGGTCAGGTCGTCGAGACCGGTCAGACCCTCGCCGTGATCGACTGACCGGCCTCGGTGGCGCTCCCGGGATCGTCCCCGCCCTCGCCGCGCCCGTCCCGACCTCGCTCCGGCACGAACACGCAGAACTCCGAACCGCCGGCGTCGGAGCGGGCGAGCCAGATCCGCGCCCCGATCGCGTCGGCCATCATCGTGCAGATGTACAGGCCCAGTCCCGTTCCCCCCTGGCGTCGGGTGTGTGACGAGTCCACCTGGTAGAAGCGCTCGAACACCCGCGCCTGCGAGTCCACCGGGATGCCACCGCCCTCGTCCTCCACGGTGATCACCACCCCGTGGACGCTGGGCTCGCCGCGCACCGTGATGCGCGTGTCGGGCGGCGAGTACTTCAGCGCATTCTCCACGAGATTCGACAGGATCTGGTGGAGCTTGGACTCGTCGGTCTCGACGTCGGAGAGCTCGGCCGGGAACCGGACGTCGAACGTGTGGCCGTGCGCGCGGGAGCGGAGCTCGTCCACGACATGCGCGGTGACGCGCGCCAGGGACACCGACTGCCACACCAGCGGCTCCACATGCGATTCCAGCCGGGACACCACCAGCAACTGCTCGATCAGCCGGCGCAGGCGTTCGCTCTGCCGGTCGGCGGCCTCCAGGAACGACCGCTGCTGGTCCCGCTCGAGGCCGGGTGAGAGTTGCAGCAAGGTCTTGATGTAGCCCTGCACCGAGGTGAGCGGGGTCCGCAGTTCGTGGGAGACCACCGCGACGAAGTCGTCCTTCATCCGGTTCAGTTCGGTCATCTGTGCGAGCGACTGCTGCAGCTCGCCGATCAACCGGGTGTTCTCCAAGGCGAGCTTCGTGGCCCAATACACGGCGAGCGCGGGCACGGCCGCGAGCGGTACGAGCCACAACGTGATCTCGGAGGCCGCGACGACCACCGGCGCGAGCGCCAGCAGCGTGGGCGACTCGAAGATCTGCTGGCGGAGTCCGGTCAACAGGTACCGCGGCAGGGACTGGTCGATCGACAGCCCGATGCCGACGTCGGTGAGCATCGTGTTCAGCAGATAGAACACGAACGCCGCCGCCAGATAGGGAGGCAGGCTCGCCGCCGTCACCGTGTGCGTCCCGCCCAGGAGGACGTACGTGGCGCCCGCCGCGCCGACCGACAGCGCGTACTGAGCCGCGTTGAAAGCCGACTTCCACGGTGTCTTGCGGCCAGCGACGTCGGCCGCGACCGAGGCGACGACCTGCATGATCACGGCGGGCGCAGTGCCGAAGGCGATCAGCACCGCGAAGGTGAACGTGGTCGACACCGTGATCTCGTCGAGCTCGTGTTCCCGTGGGATCCCGATATTCAGGAACTCACCGGCGATGAGGAACGCGCTGAGGAGCCAGAACGCCGCCGGCGCGTCAGCGATCGGACGGATGCCCATGACCGAGGCCCAGATCAGCGCGCCCAGACCTGCGGCGATGACCACGCCGACGTAGATCCGAACCGAGCGGGGCTGCTGGTTGGCCGTGGCGTCTCCCGGGTGCGTCGCGGGCGCCTGGACGCGAAAAACCCCGGGTCGGAGCCCGGGGCTAGCGCGTGATCGGGTGGATCAGCCGCCCCACTTGTGGCCGGCACCCAACACCAGAGCCAGAGCGGCCATCGTGGTGAGAGCGTAGGCGATACGGATGAAACGCTTCATCGCCATCTCAACCCTCCTCCCGACGGTCTCCGGTCTCGCGCCAGCGCGGCAACACGAGAACGCTATCACAGCGGCTCCTGCGGTCGAGAGAGCCGATGGTCATCGGATCGGTCCCCCGCACGCCTCGACGAGGCGAGCCACGGCGTAGTGCGAACGTCGTAATCACACCGTTGTGATTCCCGGCGGAAGGGTGCGCCCGGCACGATGCCACGGGGTACGCTCCAGCGCCGATGCTCGTGCCGATCACCATCGTGATCGCCCTGGCGCTGATGCCACTGCTGCACGGCGACCTCCGGTCGGTCGCCGCGATGCGGTTCCGTCTCGCGGGGCTCCTGGCGGTCGCGCTCTTCATCCAGGTTCTGGTCGTCACGGTCTTCCCGGGCCCTGCATCGCTTCCTCGACTCACCCTGTTCCTGGGCTCGTACACGCTGGGGCTGGCGTTCCTGTACCTGAACCGTCGGCTCTCGGGCCTGTGGCTGATCGCGGTCGGGGCGTTCCTGAACCTCCTGGCGATCATGGCCAACTCTGGCGTGATGCCGGCCACACCCGGCGCCCTCGCGACCGCGGACATCCAGCCGAGCAGCGAGGTCTTCGCCAACTCGGCGAACGTCGCGAACCCCCACCTCTGGTTCCTCGGCGACGTGTTCGCGACCGCGTCCTCATGGCCGCTGGCGAACGTGTTCAGCGTCGGCGACGTGCTGATCGCGATGGGTGCGGGATGGGCGATCCTCGCCGCCTCCCGGCGGTCTCCCGTCCAGCCCGAACGTGAGAGCGGCGCCGCTACGCCCGGGACCTAGCCGCCTCAGGCACCCGGCGCGCCCCACGTGTCGCGGCCCTGGATACGGAAGCCCGAGTCCTTCACCCTGTAGGTGCGGTTGATCGAGATCAGCAGCGCCGTGAGGGTCTCGGCGATCCGAGCCGACGACAGCTCGCCGCAATCGACCCATCGCAGGTTCGGGATCTGATCGATCAGGCCCCCCACGGTGCCCTTGGCGGCCGCGTCGGAGCCGGACAACAGGACGTCGGATTCGACCGGATGGTCGAGGTCCTGAAGAGCCTCTGCCGCGATCGTGTGGAATCCCGCCACGATGCGCACGCCCTCCGGAACGAGTGCCTTGGCCTGCTCGGCGGCCGAGCCGTGCCAGGGGCGGACCACCTGCCACGCCCGGCCCCCGACGGCCGTGGCAAGCGGACTGGTGGCGTCCAGCACGATCTGGGCCGGCGTCAGGTGTGGCGCGAGCGCTCGATAGATGTCTGCCTGCCCGCCGAAGGGCACGG
>JALYMB010000139.1 GCA_030773935.1 Actinomycetota bacterium
TTCCACCTTGTATTGATGACTGACGCCGATGTACGTGGACATGCGAAGCACGCCCGTGATGCTGTTCAGGCCTTCGGGGACGGAAGTCCCTTCGTTGGAGATCGTGATCTTCTCCGGCCGCACGCCGACCTTCACGCGCGTGCCGGCGTCCTGCGGGATCCGGTCGACGGGCACCATGACGCTGGTGCCGGCGCTCAGCAACACCGTGGCGTCGCCGTCGGTCTGATCCTTCACGTCTCCCTCCAGGAGGTTCGAGGCGCCGAGGAATGCCGCGACGAACTCGGTGGAGGGGTTCTCGTAGACGTCCTCCGGCTCGCCGAGCTGCTCGATCTTGCCCTGGCGCATGACCGCGAGACGGTTCGACATGGTCATGGCCTCCTCCTGGTCGTGTGTGACGTAGATGAAGGTGATCCCGACCTCCTGCTGGATCCGCTTCAGCTCCAGCTGCATCTGCTTGCGGAGTTTCAGGTCCAGGGCGCCCAGCGGCTCGTCCAGGAGCAACACCTTGGGATGGTTCACCAGGGCTCGGGCCAGCGCCACACGCTGCTGTTGCCCCCCCGACATCTGCGGCGGCTTGCGCTCCTCGAACCCCTCCAGGTCGACGAGCTTCATCACATCCGACACCCGCGTGCCGATCTCCGACCTGTCCACCTTCTTGCGCCGCAGCCCGAAGGCGACGTTCTCGCGCACGTTGAGGTGCGGGAACAGCGCGTAGGACTGGAACACGGTGTTGACCTCGCGCTTGTACGGCGGCAGGTCGGTGACGTCCCGCCCGCCCAGGAACACCGTGCCGTACGTGGGGTCCTCGAACCCGCCGATCATGCGCAGGGTGGTGGTCTTGCCGCATCCCGAGGGACCCAGCATCGAGAAGAACTCACCCTCCTCGATGTCCAGGGACAGGTCGTCCACCGCGGCGATGTCACCGAACCGCTTGGTGACGCGCTCGAGGCGGACGTCGACTTCCGGCACGCGCACCCCCTTCGAAGGTCCCCCCGTGAGGCCGCGAGTATCCTCACGGCGCCCGCGATTATCACCCAATGGTCACGACCGGCGCGCCCGACCGCACCGGCCACCTATCTTCACCGACTTGTACGGAACGGACAAGGTCTGCGGATGCGAAACGCGCCGAGGGGTTTCCGTGCCTACGGGGGCGGGGGGATCCCGGCGGCCTGATGCCGGCGGCGATCGGTGAGGCGGGGCAGCGCGGTGGCGAGGAAAAGCACCCCGGCGCCCATCAACACGGCGCCGGCGGCCAGCCGGCCGTCGATCAGGCCCACGGCCAGGGCGCTGCCCGAGATCAGTGCGCTCCACAGATACATCAGCAGGACGGCCTGCCGATGGCTGTGGCCGATGTCCATCAGCCGGTGGTGGATGTGCTCCTTGTCGGCCTGCCCCAATCCGACGTTGCGCCGTGCGCGACGCGCGATCGCGAGCACCACGTCCAGGAACGGCACGGCCAGGACCAGCAGGGGCACCAGGAGCGGGATCGCGATGACGGCCAGATCACCCCCGCTCGGCGGGAACGGGTTGCGCCCCACGCCGGAGATCGTGGCGATCGCCACCAGCATCCCCAGGAGCATGGCCCCCGAGTCCCCCATGAAGATCTTCGCCGGATGGAAGTTCCACGGCAGGAAGCCGACACAGACCCCGGCCGTGATGCACGAGAGGAGAGCCGCCGCGGAGGCCGTCCCGAAGAGGCCTCCGGAGGACACCATGTACACGAAGAACGTGCCGGAGGCGATCGCCACCATGCCCGCCGCCAGCCCGTCCAGGCCGTCCACCAGGTTCACGGCGTTCACGATCGCGACGACCCAGAGCACCGTGAACGGGACCGCCAGATCGGCGCCCAGTGACACGATGGTGTGCGGCGGCCACACGAAGTACTGCAGCTGGACGCCGGCCAGCACCAGGATGCCCGCGCAGAAGATCTGGCCGGTGAGCTTGGTGAGCGACCTGATCCCACGGAGGTCGTCAACGACCCCGAGGCCGAGGATCGCTGTGCACGCCAGAAGGGCACCGAGGGGCTCGGCGCTCCCGCGGTTCATCGCATCGAAGTAGGGCAGCGCCCGGGACACCCCCAGGCCCACCAGGAGTCCCAGGTAGAGCCCCGTGCCGCCCAGGGTGGGCGTCGGCACGGCGTGGACCGTGCGGTCGTTCGGCTGATTGATCGCGCCCGTGCGCACGGCGATGAGCCGAACGAGCGGCGTGGCCGCGAAGGAGGTCAGTGCGCTGGCGCCGAAGACGACCAGATAGGCGATCACGTGGGAGCAGTCTGCGGGCCCGGTGCCGGGACGGCAACCGAGGTGCAGGACGGACGCGCGGCTCCTACGGGTAGAGCGGGAACCGTTGCATCAGGTCGCGCACACGGCCGCGCGCCTTGTCCTTGATCCCCTCGTCCTGTGGGTTCTTCAGCGCGTCACCGATGATGCTCGCGATCTCGGCCATCTCCGCCTCGTCCATGCCGAGCGTGGAGGGCCCGGGCGTTCCCACGCGGATGCCCGAGGGCGTCGACGGGGGGTTGGGGTCGAAGGGGATCTGGTTCTTGTTGAGCGCCACACCGATCTCGCCGGCGACCGCCTCCGCGCCCTTGCCGTCGATCCCGACCGGCCGGGTGTCGGCGAGGATCAGGTGCGAGTCGGTCCCCCCGGAGACGATCCGCAGACCCTCGTCGGCAAGGCCCGACGCCAGCGCCCTCGCGTCGCGCACGGTGCGTTCGGCGTAGGACCGGAAGTCCGGACCCATCGCCTCCCTGAGCGCCACGGCCTTGGCGGCGATGACGTGTTCGAGCGGCCCGCCCTGCATCATGGGGAACACGGCCTTGTCGATCGCCTTCGCGTGCTCTGCCCTGCAGACGATCATGGCGCCGCGGGGTCCGCGCAGGGCCTTGTGCGTGGTGAAGGATACGACGTCGGCATGCGGCACCGGGTTCGGGTAGGCGCCGCCCGCCACCAGCCCGATGAAGTGCGAGGCGTCCACCCAGAAGAGCGCGCCGACCTCGTCGGCGATCTGCCGGAACGCGGCGAAGTCGATCGAGCGCGGGTAGGCGGTGTAGCCGGCCAGGATGATCTTCGGTCGCTCGGCAAGGGCCATGTCGCGGATCCTGTCCATGTCAAGCTGCTCGGTGTCCCGCTCCACCTCGTAGCCCACGAAGTTGAACCACATGCCGGAGACGTTCACCGGCGAGCCGTGCGTGAGGTGGCCGCCGTGGGCGAGCACCATGCCTAGCACCTTGTCCTGTGACTTCGGTTCCAGGAACGCCCCGAACACCGCGAGGTTCGCGGAGGCGCCGGAGTGCGGTTGGACGTTGACGTGCTCGGCGCCGAACAGTTCCTTCGCCCGATCGATCGCGAGCTGCTCGGTCACGTCGACGAACTCGCACCCGCCGTAGTACCGGCGTCCCGGATATCCCTCTGCGTACTTGTCGGTCATCGTGGAACCCAGCGCGGCCAGCACCGCCGAGCTCGCGTAGTTCTCGGACGCGATCAGCCGCAACTGCGTTCGCTCGCGCTGGAGCTCGTTCGCGATGGCCTCGGCGACCTCGGGGTCGCCGACCTTCAGGGCCTCCCAATCCGCTGCGTACTCC
>JALYMB010000140.1 GCA_030773935.1 Actinomycetota bacterium
GGCCAAGGCCGCCTTCGACGCCGCCTCGGGCAGCACCGTCCAGATCGTGGGGGCCGCCTGCGATCAGCTCCTGGAGGGCAGCGGCTTCGTTGCCAGCCCCGAGCTCGTGGTCACCAATGCCCACGTGGTAGCGGGTGGCGACTCGCCCCAGGTCCGTCTGGGCGCAGCCTCGATCCCCGCCACCACCGTGCTGTTCGACCCGGCCCTCGACATCGCCATCCTGCGTGTGCCGGGCCTGCGGGCCCCGCCGCTGCAGCTCTCCTCCTCGGAGTGGAGCCGCGGCGCGGACGGTGCCGTGCTCGGCTATCCGGAGGGCGGGCCCCTCACCGGAAGGCGCGCCGCGATCCGCGCCGTCTTCGATGCCACGGGACGCGACATCTACGGCGAAGAGCACGTGGTTCGCCGGGTCTACGAGCTGCAGACCGTGGTGCGTCCGGGGAACAGCGGCGGGCCCTTCGTGCTCACGAACGGCCAGGTGGCCGGCGTGGTGTTCGCCGCGTCCACGATCGGCCAGAACACGGGCTACGCGATCACCTCGCTGGAGGTCCGCCCGTTGGTCTCCCGGGCGGGCCAGCTCACGGGCGCCGCGGGTACCGGACCGTGCGACCGGTGATCTACTCCTCCATCACGACTCGGACGTCCCCCTCGCGCTGCAGAAGGCTGAACGACGTGATCTCTCCCTCCCGCCGGAACAGCAGGGTGATCCGGCTAGATCCCACCCGGAGGTTCCGCAGTTCTACGGTGTGGAGCCAGGACGGCAGGTGGGGCTCGTTCACGGTGAGCAGGTTGCGTTCGGCTCGCGCGGAGATGCCGAGCATCGCCTGCAGCATCAAGAAGGGGGCGCCGGCGGCCCACGCCTGTGGGCTGCACGCGACCGGATAGCTGACCGGACGGTTCGGCGAGCGTCGCGTGAAGCCGCAGAACAGCTCCGGCAGCCGCAGGTAGTCGGCGTGGATCGCGGCGTCGAACAGGGCGGTGGCCACGCGGTTCGTGGACCGTACGAAGCCGTAGCGCTTCAGTCCAGCCGCGATGAGCGCGTTGTCGTGAGGCCACACCGATCCGTTGTGATAGCTCATGGGGTTGTAGGCGGCGGCGGACTTGCTCATGGTGCGAACGCCCCAGCCGCTGAACATGTCGGGCGCCAGCAGACGCTTGGCCACGGCTCGAGCCTTCTCGGGATCGGCGATGTCGCAGTACAGAGCGTGCCCGGGGTTGGACATCACCGTGCGCACCTGGCGTTTGTCGCGGTCGAGGGCGCCCGCGAAGTACTTCTCGTCCTCCATCCAGAAGGCGTCGTTGAAACGTCGCCGCAGATCGTGCGCCTCCCCGCGCAGGAACTCCGCTCGTTGAGCCTGACCCAGGGCCTCGTAGACGTCGGCCATGCGGAGCTTCGCGAGGTAGACGTAGGCCTGCACCTCGGACAGCGCGATCGGCGGCTCGGCCATGCGGCCGTCGGCGTGCACGATCGCGTCGTGCGAATCCTTCCACCCCTGGTTGCGCATCCCTCCAGGCGAGCGGGTCTGGTACTCCACGAACCCGTCGTCGTCGCGGTCGCCGTACTCGTCGATCCATCGCAGCGCGGCTTCGGCGTTGGGCAGCAGTGATCGCGCGAAGTCCACGTCGCCGGTCCACCGCAGATGGGCGCCGTAAAGGATCAGGAACCACGGCGTTGCGTCGATCGAGCCGAAGTACGGGGTGTGCGGGATGGCACCGGCCCCGGCCAGCTCCCCGTGGCGGATCTCGTGCAGGATCTTGCCGGGCTCTTCGTCCCGCCAGGGATCCTCCCTCGTCCCCTGGTACCGCGCCAGGAGCTCGAGGGTGTCGCGCGCCAGGATCGGGTTCACCGACAGCAGCTGGTGCGCTGCGATCATGGCGTCGCGACCGAACAAGGTCACGTACCAGGGGATGCCGGCGGCCAGCATCATGTGTCCGTCGACCGTTCGGGTGGAGAGGGCACGGACGTCGCGGATGCTCCGCTCCAGCAACTGGTCGAAGAGCTCGTTGTCGGTGACCACCTGGGTGGAGTCGCGCTCCCAGTCCTCGTAGGACCGGCGCAGGTCGTGGACGGCCACGTCGAACTCGAGCGGCGCCGGCTCCACGTCGCCGGTGATGGGATCGACGGTAAGGCCGAGCATCCGGGTCTGATAGGGCCCCAGGTGCAGCCGGAAGGTCGCGGTGACCGTTCCGTCGTCCTCCTCCTCCATCCGATCCGGTGTGCCGGCGAACTCGACACGCGTGAGCCGGCGGACACCGTCGAGACCCAGGTGCGCGAAGTCCACGCCGCGCTCGGTCACGGTGGGCGCCTCGAGCTCCCCGTGCTCCTCGCGCACCATGCCGCGCACCTCGAAGATGTCGGCGAAGTCGGCGGCCAGCGAGAAGGCCAGGTCCAGCGAGATCGCATGCCCGTTGTAGTTCTTCACCCGCACCCGTTCGAACAGCCGGCCGTTGATGGCGCGGATGCGCCGGATGTTGAGGGTCTGCTGCGGGACCACGATCTCGTCGCCCTCGTAGAGGTCCGGGTTCGTGAGATCCACGTGGGACATGTAGGCGCGCTCCGAGGAGGAGGAGAGCAGCACCGGTTCGCGACCCGAGACCGTCATGCGGAACTGGGACAGGAACCGGGTGTCGCGGTGGTACAGGCCCAGTCCGTAATCGCCGCCGTGGTCGAGGTTGCCTTCCAGATCGCAGTAGAGGAAGGTCTCGCCCTCCTTGACCGCCAGGGTCTTGCTGGCGAGGTCGGTGACCAGGACCGGCGCGCCCGCCTGGGACGGTTCGCGCTGGAGCTCTTCACGACGATCGGGGTGGGCGGTCATGGGATGACGGGGACGGAGGTCGGATGGCGCCCCTGCGGGTCGGTCGAGTTTAGGTTCGTGACGAGGCGCATGCAATCACGTTCGGTCCCGAACGAGCGGTCGATAAGCTCTCGCACGCGATCTAGTCGGGGATGACCTCAACCCCGGTCGCCCGCACACCGGGACGCAGGAGGGTCCACCCCTTGCCCGGATCGGGAACGGGGCGACGATCGGACTCGAACGCCAGCAGGCTCGGGCCGGACCCCGAGACGCAGACGGGGATGCCCCGCCCGCCGAGGTCATGAAAGACCTCGCGCACGACGGGCACGAGTTCCAGTCGGGCCTCCTGATGGAGACGATCGTGCAACGCGACCTGAAGGAGGTCCGGATCCTGCGTCAAGGCATGGACCGTCAGAGCGCCATGGGCGACGTTGTAGACGGCGTCGCTTCTCGACACGTGGTCCGGGACCGCCTGCCGCGCACGGGCCGTGGACAGACGGACCTCTGGGATCAGCGCCACCGGCCGGAGTGCCGGATGCGGCTCCATGCGCGCGACGTAGCCGTCGGCGATCACGGTGAGCCCGCCGAATGCCGCCGGCGCCGCGTTGTCCGGGTGGCCCTCGAGAGCGGCCGCGTAGGCGTAGGTGGTGTAGGCCATCCTCGGATCCGCGGGGTCGAAGCCGGCCCGGCCCAACAGAAGGGCGGCGATCGCGACGCCGGCGACGGCGGCCGCGCTGGAGGAGCCGAGGCCGCGCTCCAACGGGATGCGGTTCACGCCGTGCATGGCGAACCTCGGGATCGCGGCACCCCGATGATGCCGCGACTGCTTCTCGACGGTGGCGGCGACGGCGCGGCTCACCAGGTCTGAGCCGTCGGTGGGAAGTTCCCCGGCGCCCTCCCCTTCCCAGCTGACGCCTGGCCTGGCATCGGTGTCGATCGTGACCTCGTTGCACAGATCCAGCGCGAGGCCGAAGCAGTCGAAGCCCGGCCCGAGGTTGGCGGCGGTGGCCGGGACGCGAACCGTGAGTCTCACAGGCCGAGCTCCGCGGCGACCGCCGCGGGGTCGGGCGGCACAGCGACCGGCTGTGCGGCCCCGGAGATCGCCCATTCCGGGTCCTTCAGCCCGTGCCCGGTGAGGACGCACACGACCGTGGCGCCGGTGGTCAGCCTGCCCTCCGCGTGCAGATGGAGGAGACCGGCGACGCTCGCTGCGCTCGCCGGCTCAGCGAAGAGCCCTTCGTGCGCGACCCGGCGGTACGCGGCCAGGATCTCCCGGTCGGTCACGGCGCCGATCGCGCCCTCGGACTGGGTGGCAGCGTTCACTGCCAGGTCCCAGGAGGCCGGGTTCCCGATCCTGATGGCGGTGGCGATCGTCTGCGGGTCCTTGACCGGCTCTCCCTTCACCAGCGGCGCAGCGCCGGCCGCCTGGAAACCGAACAGCTGTGGTGGCGTGTGGATCACCCCGTCCGTGAGGTACTCCGAGTAGCCCATCCAGTGGCTGGAGATGTTGCCGGCGTTGCCCACCGGCACACAGTGCACATCCGGCGCCCGCCCCAGTGCGTCGCAGATCTCGAACGCGGCCGTCTTCTGGCCTTGGAGACGGTGGGGGTTCACGCTGTTCACCAAGGTGACCGGATAGCGCGACGCGAGGTCCTTCGCCAGCTCGAGCGAGGCATCGAAGTTGCCCTCCACCTCCAGCACGCGGGCGCCGTGAACGAGGGTCTGCGCCATCTTGCCCATCGCCACCTTGCCCTTCGGCACCAGCACCGCGCAGGTGAGGCCTGCCTTGGCGGCATACGCGGAGGCGGAGGCGCTGGTGTTGCCGGTGGAAGCACAGACCACGGCCTTCGATCCCTCCTCCGCTGCCTTGCTGATGGCCAGGGTCATGCCGCGGTCCTTGAACGATCCGGTGGGGTTCGCGCCGTCGTACTTCAGCCAGACATCGCAACCGGTCTCGCTCGACAACCGCTCGCTGCGCACCAGGGGCGTCCCGCCCTCGCACAGCGAGATCACCGGCGTGGTCTCGCTCACCGGCAGACGCGAGCGGTACTCCTCGATCACGCCGCGCCACTGAGGGGGGCTCACTCCTCGCCCTCCACGCGGAGCAGGCTCTGGACGGCACGCACCGCTGACAGCTCTCGAAGCTCCTGCAGGGTCTTCTGGAACGCGCCCTCCTGGGCGCGGTGCGTGATGAACACCAGCGTGGCCTCGTCGCCAGAACCCTCCTGCCACACGCGCTCGATCGATACACCGTTGCGACCGAAATGGTCCGCGATCTCCGCGAGCACGCCGGGCCGATCCTCCACGTGGAGGTTCAGGTAGTACTGGCCGGTGGTGTCGTCCATCGACCGGATCCGGCGATCCAGCCGGCAGGTGCAGCCGACGCCCCGGCCGCCCGAGACCAGGTGACGGGCGACCGTCGCGAGATCGCCCACCACCGAGACCGCGGTGGGATCGCCGCCGGCCCCTCTGCCGTAGAACATCAGCTGGCCGACCTTCTCTCCCTCGATGAACACGGCGTTGTACGCGTCTCGCACGCTCGCGAGCGGGTGCGCTGCCGGGACCATCGCCGGGTGGACGCGCGCGGTGATCGCCTCGTCCTGCAGCTCGGCGATCGCAAGCAGCTTCACGACGTAGCCCATCCGGCGGGCGTCGGCGACGTCCTGCGGGGTGATCGTGGTGATGCCCTCGCGGAAGACGTCGCCCGCCACCACGCGGGCGTTGAAGGCGATCGACGCGAGGATCGCGCACTTGGCGGCGGCGTCGTGGCCCTCGACGTCGGCGGTGGGATCGGGCTCCGCGTATCCCATCTCCTGCGCGGCTGCGAGGGCATCGTCGAACGACGAGCCGTGATCGGACATCTGGGTGAGGATGAAATTCGTCGTGCCGTTGACGATCCCGAGGATCCGGCGGATCCGCTCCCCCGCCAGCGACTCCTTCAGCGGACGGATCAGCGGGATCCCGCCGGCGACGGCGGCCTCGAAGTACAGATCCAGCGCCCCGGCGTCCGCCGCGTCGAACAGCTCTCGGCCGTGGGTAGCCAGCAGCTCCTTGTTCGCAGTGACGACCGGCTTGCCCGCATCGAAGGCGCGCAGGATCAGCTGACGCGCAGGATCCACGCCACCCATGAGCTCGCACACGATGTCGACGTCGGGGGACTCCACCAGCTCACCGGGGTCGGACGTGAGCACACCCGGGCCCAGCGGCACCCCACGCTCACGGTCCGTGTCGCGTACCGCGACGCGAACCACCTCCAGGCGGCATCCGGCCCGAAGCGCGATCTCGTCGGCGTGATCGTGCAGCAGGCGGATCACGGCCGCGCCGACGTTTCCGCACCCCAGGACACCCACGCGAACCGTCCGCTCAGCCACCCCTGCCAGCACTCCCTCCGAGCCACGTGGCCATCAGTATCTCGTCCTCGTCACCGTGGGCCTTCCGCGACTGCCTCAGCAGCCGTCCCTCCTCCACGAAGCCGAACTTCCGGTACAGGGCGATCGCAGCGGTGTTGTGGGGGTAGACGGAGAGCAGGAGCTTCTCCACGCCGACGCTGCGGGCCCAGCGGACGGCCTCGCCCATCAGGACGCTCCCCACGCCACGGCCCCGGTGGGACGCGGCGACCGCGATCCCCAGCGTCGCCACGTGCCGGGTCACGGGATGATCCTCGCGTTGGACGTAGACGTGGCCCACGACGCGGGCGCCCTCAACGGCCAGGACCTGCGCCTCACGGTCGCTCCATGAACCCCGGAACCGCGCTCGGTACACCCGGGCAGGATGTCGCACCGTCTCGCTGCGCACGTAGCGCCCCTCCGCGACGATCGCCGACCAGAACTCCAGGAACGGCTTGGCGTCGCGCGGCGCCGCCGGGCGGACGGTGACGCCGGGCGGCGTCGAGGTGTTGGGATCTCGCCTGTGCGCGGACGTCTCCAGCCGTTCGAGGTCGGCCGCATCCTCACGACGCAACCACAGCGTGGCGCGGCCGTCGCGGACGCCCACCACCGCCGGGCGCCCCGCCCGGTTGTAGTTGCTGGCCATCGCGTAGGTGTAGGCACCGGTACCCGCGACGGCGATCAGGTCGCCGGCGTGCAGGTCGCCGGGCAGGTCGACGCGATCGACCAGGACGTCGCCGGACTCGCAGTGACGACCGACGACCGTGAAGGAGCGCTCCATGCCCGCGCGGGGAGTGCCGGCATGGGTCACCGTGTACCGCGCTCCGTACAAGGAGGGGCGAGGGTTGTCCGACATCCCGCCGTCGACCGCGGCGAAGCGCCTGCCGCCCACCTCCTTCGTGGCCCCCACGCGGTAGAGGGTCAGGGCGGCGTTCGCCGTGAGCGACCGACCGGGCTCCACCGCGACGAGCGGCGCGGGGAACCCGCCCGCCGCCGCGAACCCGGTGACGCGCGCCATCACCGTTCGCGACACAGCGGCGACGTCCAACGCCTGCTCGTCGGTGTAGCGCACGCCGAAGCCACCCCCCAGGTCCAGGATCTCGGTCGCGTGGCCGGTCGTCTCGCGGATCGCGGCGACGGTATCGAGCAGCACATCCAGCTCCTGCAGATACGGGCGATCGTCCAGCACCTGCGAGCCCAGGTGGGCATGGAGGCCGGCGAACCGCACGCCGTCCAGCTGGTCTACGCGCTGGACGGCGTCCACCACCTCGGCGAGCGGGATCCCGAACTTCGACTCGGCGTGGCCCGTCGCGATCGACGGATGGGTGTCACTCTCGATCCCCGGGATCACGCGGATCAGCACGTCCTGGACGCCTCCCCCTGCACCTGCGATCCGGTCCAGGCGCCCGAGCTCCGCGGCGTGGTCGATCACCACCAGAGAGACGCCTGCGCTCACCGCGGCCTCCAGCTCGTGATCGGACTTGTTGTTGCCGTGCATGACTACCCGGGACCCCGGCACCCCTGCGCGCAGTGCCGCCTCCAGCTCGCCGTCGGTGGCCACCAGCAGGTCCAACCCTTCGTCCACGGCGATCCGCAGGACGGCGTGGGCCGTGAATGCCTTGACGGCGTAGAGCACGCGGGGGAAGCGGGCTCGCATCGCCCGGCAGCGCGCGCGCAGGTCGTCTTCATCCACGATCACCAGCGGCGTCCCGTGACCGGCGGCCAGTGCCTCGGCCGTGATGCCGGCGATCTCCAGGCCCTCCGGCCGGAAGGAGGCGGAGGCGGGCCACGGCTCCCCGGCTCGCATCGGCGTGGTGACGCGAGCCGATTCAGTCATCGGATCGCTCCATGGATGCGGGCGCGGACACGCCGAGCAGGGTCAGCAGGATGACGAGCGCCTGCTTGGCGCCGGCGCTCAGCCACAGGCGCGACTGCGTCAGGGCCTCGTCGTCGGAGACGACGCGGCAGTCCGTGTAGAAGCGGTGGAACCGCGCTGCCAGGTCCGTGGCGGCGTGGGCCAGCCGGTGCGGGGCGCGGAACTCCGCCGCCGTGGCGATCTGCGCCGGCAGCTCTGCGATCGCGCGCAGCAGGTCCAGCTCGGCCTCCTGATCCAGCAACGACAGATCCGCCTCCTCGATCGGCTCGAGGAGAACGCCCTCCCGCTCGGCCTTGCGAAGTATGCTCGCGATGCGGGCGTGACCGTACTGCACGTAGTACACGGGGTTGTCCATGCTCTGGCGTTTCACGGTCTCGATGTCGAAGCTCATCGCGGAATCGTTGGAGTACGTCAACAGGGTGAACCGGGCGGCGTCGGCACCCACCTCGTCGATCAGCTCGTCGAGCGTGATGAAGGTGCCGGCGCGCTTGCTCATCGGCACGGGTTCGCCTCCCCGTTGGAACGACACCCATTGGTAGATCACGATCTCCATCGCCTCGGGGTCGAAGCCCAGGGCCTTCGCCGCGCCCTTCAGCCGGGCGACGTTGCCGTGATGGTCGGCGCCCAGCACGTAGACGAGCCGGTCGAACCCGCGGCCGAACTTGTCGAGGATGTACGCGCAGTCGGCGGCGAAATAGGTATGCGCGCCGTTGGAGCGGATCAGCACGCGATCCTTGTCGTCGCCGAACTCCGTGGCGCGGAACCACACGGCGCCCTCGTCGTCGTAGACGTGGCCGCGCTCGCGCAGGCGCTCGACCGCCGCGGCGATCTCTCCCCGCTCGGCCAGCAGCCGCTCGTGGAAGAACGCGTCGAAGGAGACGCCGAAGCGCTCGAGCGTCCGGCGGATCCAGCCCAACACGCGCCGGGCACCCTCCTCCCGCAGCCGCACGAACCGCTCGTCGGGCGGCAGGTCCGCCAGCTCCTGCCCCTCGGTGGCCAGGATGTCGGCGGCGAGCTCGGCGATGTACGTCCCGTGGTAGCCGTCCCCGGGGACCTCGGCGCCGCGGCCGACCGCCTGCAGGTAGCGGGCCTCCACCGAGGCTCCGAACCGGTCCATCTGTCCGCCGGCGTCGTTGAAGTAGTACTCCCGCTCCACCGTCCAGCCCGCGAACGAGAAGAGCCGTGCCAGCGCGTCCCCGATCACGGCGTTGCGGGCGTGGCCGATCGTGAGCGGGCCGGTGGGGTTGGCGCTCACGAACTCCACCTGCACCCTGCGCCCGTTCGCGGACGGGCGCCCGTAGTCGGGACCGCGCGCGACGACCTCGCGGAGCGCCTCGTGCAGCCAGTCCCCGCGCACGAACAGGTTCAGGAACCCGGGGCCGGCGATCTCGGCGCGCTCGATCACGTCGCCGCCCACCGGCAGGGCCCCGAGGATGGCGGCGGCCACATCCCGCGGCGGCCTGCCTGCCCGCGCGGCCAGCACGAGGGCGATGTTCGTCGCGAAGTCGCCGTGTTCCTTCTGTCGTGGGCTCAGGATCTCGGGTTCGGGGATCGTCGCGGGATCCAGGTCCAGACCGGCCCCGCCCACGGCCGCGCGGAGCAGGGTCGCCAGGCGCTCCTCGATCACGGCCCGGCCTCGCCGGCGCTCTGCCCGCCGAGCATCCGGCGCACGAGCTCCATCAGCCGGACGGGGTCGAAGGGCTTCGTGAGGTAGGCGACCGGGCCCAGGTCGATGCCCTTGCTGCGATCGTCGTCCTGGACTCGCGCGGACAGGAAGACGACCGGTGTGTCGGCGAACGCCGGCATCTCGCGCAGCCGGCGACAGGTCTCCCAGCCGTCGAGGCCCGGCATCATGACGTCCAGGATCACCAGATCGGGATCGGTCTCGGTCGCACGGTCGAGAGCCTGCTCGCCGCGGAACGCCGTCTCCACCTCGTAGCCGTCGAGGCGGAGGTTCACCTCCAGCAGGCGGACGATCACCGGATCGTCGTCGACGACCAGCACGCGGGACATGCCCCGAGCATAGCGAGTCCCTCCGAACGCCCGCGTAGCCGTGCGACGACCGAGGCCGCGATGGGGCCGTTGCTAGACTGCCTTCGCTCGCCCCCGTAGCTCAGAGGATAGAGCGCCGGCCTCCGGAGCCGGAAGCGCAGGTTCGAGTCCTGCCGGGGGCGCACTGCCGGCCCTCACGCCGCGCCGCCTCGCAGGCGCAGGAGGGTCTGGGCCCAGAAGCAGCGATCCGCTGAAGGATCCGGACGCGAGCCGGCGCCGGGTGAGAGCATCGGACCATGCCGACGATCCTCGTCGCGACGCGGGACGGGATGCACACCTTCGACGACGAAGGGCAGCCGCGGCAGGTGGATCGGGTCGGTCGGTCCGTGACAGCGCTCGGGCGCGCCAGCGACGAGTACTGGGCGATCGTTGACATGTCCGAGCTCTGGCACGCATCCAGTGCCGACTGGTCCCGCGTCACACATCTCGACGGCCTCCGCGCCACCTGTGTCGCCGGTATCGGTGCAGATGTGTTCGTGGGCTCGTCCGAGGCGCGCCTGTTCCGGCTCGCCGGCGACGCGCTCGAACCGGTCATCGCGTTCGACGACGCGGAGGGCCGGGAGACCTGGCACACGCCGTGGGGCGGGCCGCCCGACACCCGCTCGATCGCGAACTGGGACGATGACGTCTACGTCAACGTCCACGTCGGCGGGATCCTTCGCACCGGCGACGGCGGCGAGACGTGGACGCCGACGATCGACGTCGACGCCGACGTCCACCACGTCACGACCGCACGGGGCATGGTGCTCGCCGCGTGCGCGGGGGGCCTCGCATCGAGCTCCGATCGAGGCGAGACGTGGACGTATCGGACCGACGGACTCGAGGCACGCTACTCGCGCGCCGTGGCGGTCTGCGGCGACGCCGTCCTGGTGTCCGCCTCGAACGGGCCTCGCGGCGAACGCGCCGCCGTCTATCGCGGAGGCCTCACCGGCGGCACCTTCGAGCGCTGCCGAGCCGGGCTTCCCGAGTGGTTCGACGACAACGTCGACACCTACTGCCTGGACGCGTTGCCCGATGGCTCCTTCTCCGCGTTCGGCACCTCCGACGGGCGCCTCTACCGATCGAGCGACCAGGGCGCGAGCTGGGACGAGTGCGCCTCGGGGCTGCCGCGGGTCCAGCGCGTCCTCGTGCTGCCCTGAGGCAGAATCACCGGGCACAGGACGCCGTCACCGTCCGCACCGGCGAACGATCCGGGCCGGGTCGCAGCCTCGAATCCCGAGAGTCGGCCCGTTGGTCGCAGGCCGTTCAGCTCGCACCATC
This sequence comes from Actinomycetota bacterium, assembly GCA_030773935.1. Classification (GTDB taxonomy): domain Bacteria; phylum Actinomycetota; class UBA4738; order UBA4738; family HRBIN12; genus JALYMB01. The sequence continues at coordinate 11,367 of JALYMB010000140.1, forward strand.
TCGCCTGGGTCCGACGTCGGGGACATGCACCGTCTCCTCGACTCGCCCCTCGGTTCTCCCCGGAGTGAACGCGTGACGCCCGCCCCAGCGGAGCCGACCGGACCCATCCGGGAATGGCAGCGGGCCGGGTCGTCCCAGCCTGAAGCCTTGGCCAAGCCGTACGTCCAGCTCGAGCAGCTTCGCGATCTGCGTATCGGTCTCGAGGCCCTCGGCGATCAGCGCGGCGCCGGTCTCGCGAGCGAAGGAGCCCAGCATCGCGACGAGGGACTGGCGTAGGTGATCGGAGTCGATGCCACGCGTCAGGGCGATGTCGAGCTTGACGAAGTCGGGCCGGAGCTCGACCACGCGGTTCAACCCCGAGAATCCCGCTCCCACGTCGTCCACGGCAACGAGAGCTCCGCCGTCGCGCCACGGTTCGAGGGCGCGCTCCAACCGTTGCTGGTCGACGATCCTCGTCTGCTCGGTGACCTCGAGGATGAGACGATCGAGCGGCTCCTCCTCGAGGAGCAGCGCGAACTGGACGGATCCGAGTGCGTCGGGGGACAGATTCAACGCCATTCGGACGCCGGGCGGGAGCTTCGGGAGATAGGTGAGCGCCCGCCTCATGGCGACCATCTCGAGATCGATCCCGAGACCATGCTCTCGTGCGTCGGCGAACCAGGCGTCGGGCGACCGTCTCGGTCGCGTGAGGAAGCGCGCGAGCGCCTCCACGGCGACGATCGTTCCACCCCGGAGGTCGACGATCGGCTGGAAGACCATGTGGACGCCATCCCCGTCTTCCACGAGGTTCCTGATCCGATCGCGGCTCATGTTCCGAGGCCCCGCGATCCGCGTTCCCGATGCGAGCCGAGATGCGAGGGCCTCCGCGGCGCCGTCCCGGATCCGGGCGGAAAGGCTGGTGCCACCCTCCCTGCATCGCCTGATCGCGCGCACGATCTCCAGAGTGGTGTCTGCCTTGGACACGAAACCGGACGCGCCCGCTTCGACCATCGCCACAACTGCGACCGGATCCTCGATCGCCGACAGAGCGATGACGGCGGTGTGCGGCGATCCGCGGCGGATCCCGCGCGCTGCTCTCGGGCCCCCGCCACCCGGCATCCGAACGTCGACCAGCGCCACGTCGGGCCGGAGATCACGGGCGAGGTCGATGGCCTCCTCCGCGCCGCTCGCAGCCCCGATGACGTCCATCGCGGGGTCTGCCGTCACGATCGAGGTGAGCACCTCGAGGACGCCGGGGTCGTCGTCGGCGATGAGGACCTGGATGGGATCCATGCTCCGTGCTTCCTCTCTTCCGGAAAGACAGCACGTAACTGTTCACCGGTTGCGCACCGTGGGGTATCGGATGGATGCCCCATCCGCAGCTCGCCCCCCGCCCGACAGCCGTGAGGCGCACGAGGTCCCCCGCGATGCTCCGGCCTACATCCGGCGGCCTGGTCATTTCCTCCCAGGAGCCCGCCGGGTCGTGGCTTCCCCGCTTCTGGCGGATCGTTCGAGACCCGGCGCGTTGGGGGGGCGGGTGCCCGTACGATGAGCGGCACATGACCGACCCGCGAGCCATGAACGCGCCCTCGGGCTTCCACCACGACCAGCCCCTCGAGCGCGAGGATCTCCTGGACGATCCGATCGCGCAGTTCCACCGGTGGCTCGACGCGGCCGAGAGCGCCGGCGTGCCTCTCCCCAACGCCATGGTCGTGGCGACGGCCGACGGTCGGGGCCGGCCGTCCGCCCGCAACGTCCTGCTGCGCGGGCTGGACGAGCGCGGCTTCACCTTCTTCACCAATTACGAGAGTCGCAAGGGGCGGCAGCTGGCCGAGAACCCCAACGTCGCGCTGGTGTTCCTGTGGAAGGAGTTGGATCGGCAGGTCAACGTGACGGGCACCGCCGAGCGCGTGAGCCCCCAGGAGTCCGACGCCTACTTCGCGACGAGGCCGCGCGAGGCGCAGATCGGCGCCTGGGCATCAGCGCAGAGCAGTGTCCTGCAGAGCCGGGAGGACCTGGAGTCGCAGGTGAGCGCCGTGCAGGAACGGTTCGCGTCACGCCAGGTCCCGAGGCCCCCGCATTGGGGCGGATTCGTGGTCCATCCCGAGACGATCGAGTTCTGGCAGGGCCGTGACTCCCGACTGCACGACCGGTTCCGCTACGCGCGGGACGGGTCGGGCTGGCGGATCGAGCGGCTTTCGCCGTAGAGCGGGCGGCTCGATCCGGTCGCGCGGTAGGCTCCCGTGCCATGGATCCGGCCGAGCTCCGCACCCGCATCTCGAAGGAGATGCCTCGGGCGATCACCGAGCTCGAAAACCTGGTGCGCATCCCCTCCATCGGGCATCCCGGCCACGACCGGGCGCAGGTGCGCCGCTCCGCGGAGACGACCGCCGACATCCTTCGCGACGCCGGTCTGCAGGACGTCCAGCTCATCGAGCTGGGTGACGGGGCAGGGCATCCGGCGGTCTTCGGACAGCTGCCGCCTCCGCCCGACGCTCCCACCGCGCTGCTGTACGCCCACCACGACGTGCAGCCCGAGGGCCCGGCCGACGAGTGGACGACACCGCCGTTCGAGCCGGTGATCCGCGACGGCCGCCTGTACGGGCGCGGCTCGGCCGACGACAAGTCGGGGATCGTGATCCACGCGGCGGCGCTGCGGGCGCTGAGCGGTGAGCTCGGCGTCGGGATCAAGGTCCTGGTGGAGGGGATGGAGGAGTGCAGTACCGAGTTCCTGCCCGAGCTGGTGCAGGGCCACGCGGAGCTGATCCGAGCTGACGTGGCCGTCGTGGCCGACGGGGGCAACTACCGCACCGGCGTGCCGACGATCGGCACCAGCGTACGGGGCGTGACCGACTGCATCGTCGAGGTCTCCGTGCTCCCGCAGGCGCAGCACAGCGGCGCGTACGGCGGGCCGATCCCCGACGCGATCACGGCGCTCGCGCGGATGCTCGCCTCGCTGCACGACGAGGCCGGCGACGTCGCGATCCTGGGCCTGCGCCGCTTCGAGTGGCAGGGCACGCCGATCCCCCAGGACGAGTTCCGTGAGGAGTCCGGGGTGTTCGACTCGGTTTCCATGATCGGGACGGGATCGCTCACCGACCGGCTCCTGTCGCGGCCGGCGGTGAACGTGTTGGGCATCGACGCGCCGACGGTGACCGCATCCTCCAACCAGATCGTGCCCCGGGCTCGGGCCCGCGTGAGCCTGCGGCTGGCCCCCGGCGACGACCCCGTCGCAGCCCGTGACGCCCTGGTCGAGCACCTTCGAGCCGCCGCGCCCTGGGGCGTGCACGTGGCGTTCGAGGCCGACGAGGCCGGGATGGGGTACATGGTGGACACCGCCACCCCCGCCTATCGTGCGGCCAGGGAGGCGCTGGCCGAGGCGTTCGGCACGGACGTGATGGAGATGGGCAGCGGCGGCTCGATCCCCCTGGTGCCCCTGCTGGCTCAGACGTTCCCCGGCCTGCCGGTGCTGATCTGGGGCGCCGGCGACCACCGGTCGGCCTTCCACTCGATCGACGAGAGCGTGGACCTGGCGGATCTGGAGACGATGGCGCTGTCGGAAGCCCTGTTCCTGCGCAACCTGGCCGGCTGAGTCACCCCGACCAACGCTTGTGGCTGCTAGGTTGAGCCCATGAGCGCGCCCGGGGACGAGGCACCACCGGCGGTCGAGGTGGTCGACCCCACCGAGGCGCCGCAGGCGCCACCGCAGGAGACCGTGATGGAGCCGGCGAAGCTGCTGCGGATCGCGTCCATGGTGCGCCAGCTGCTGGACGACACCCGGCAGGCTCCTCTGGACGAGGGCGGCCGCAGACGCCTCACCGAGATCTACCAGCGATCGGTGAACGAGCTTGGCGAGTCCATCTCCCAGGATCTGAAGGAGGAGCTGGCCGAGCTGGCGCCGCCGTTGGAGGGGACGCCCTCGGAGTCGGAGATCCGCATCGCTCAGGCACAGCTCGTGGGCTGGCTCGAGGGCCTGTTCCACGGGATCCAGGCCGCGATGTTCGCGCAGCAGGCGGCCGCCCGGGCGCAGTTCGAGGAGCTCCGTCGACGAGGTCTCCCCGGAGCTCAGCCCGAGCCCGACGGTCAGCAGGCACCGCCACAGCCCCGCGGCCAGTACCTGTAGCTAGCTGTACTTCCCACGAACATCATTGACGGACCCGGTCGATCGGTCGGGCGCCGTTCAAGCCGCCGTGTGGACGTCGGTGATTGTAGGTGTCGATGAACCTCGCGAGTGCAGCGGTTCTCTCAGCGAGGTCCGGTACGCACGGATGTAGGCCCACCGGTTGATCAGCAGCTTGACCATGGCCTCGGCCTTTCCGTTGGTGCGCGGGGTGTAGGGCCGGGTACGGATGTGGCGGATCTCGTGAACGGCCATGCCGTGGGCGAAGGCCTTGGAGACGTACGGACTGCCGTTGTCGGTCATGACCCGCCGGACCCCGATCCCGTGGGCCGCGTAGAACCGGAGCGCTCGCTCGAGGAACTCGGCGGCACTCTCGCCGCGCTCGTCGGGCAGGACCTCCGCGTAGCTCAGCCGTGAGTGATCGTCCACGGCGACATGGACCAGATCCCACCCGCGCGCCCGAGATCGCTTGGGTCCTCCGAAGCGCTTGCCGACCCCGTCGATCTTGCCGAGCTTCTTCGTGTCCAGGTGCAACAGGTCACCTGGCTCTGGCCACTCGTAGCGCACGATCGCTGGGCGGGGCTCCAGGCGTCCGAGACGCTGCAGGCCGAGCCGGCGGAGCACCGCGTAGACGGTGGAGCGGGCGATCGCGAGCTCCCACCCGATCCGGTGCGGCCCGAGCCGTTCGCTCCGACGCAGTCGCTCGATCCGACGCACCGTCCGGGCAGGGACCCTGCTGGGGATCCGGTGCGGACGCGTGGAGCGGTCACGTAAGCCCTGCTCGCCCTCACCGAGGAACCGGCCCACCCACTTCGAGGCGGTCTGCCGACTTACCCCGGCCGCTTTGGCGGCGGCGGCCACCGTCCACCCTTGATCGGTCACCCGCTTGCAGATCAACAGCCGAGAGTGAACCGTCAGACGTGCGCTGCCATGCTGCTGCATGGGCCCTCCCTTCGTTCGTGGCTTCGACACCTCGAACCGAAGGGCAGGGCTCTCTATCTGCCAATGATGTGTGTGGGCGGTAGAGCTAGCCGGCGCCGGCGCTCGCCTGCTGCTTCGCCGCCGCCGACAGCGCATCGGGTCCGCCCGACAGACGCTGCGCCAGGTACACCGGGATGATCGAGAGCAGCACGACCACGATCGCCACCACGTTCACGATCGGCCGGCTCCGCGGCTGCCGCAGGTTGTCGTAGATGAACTTGGGCAGCGTGATCTCCGAGCCCGCGAGGAAGTTCGTGACGACGATCTCGTCGAAGGAGAGCGCGAAGGCCAGCAGCGCGCCGGCGACCAGCGCCGTGCGGATCGCGGGAAGCGTCACATGGCGGAACGTCTGCCAGCCGTCGGCGCCCAGATCCATCGACGCCTCCATCAACGAAGTGGGTGTGCGGCGCAACCGTGCGATCACGTTGTTGAAGATGACGACGATGCAGAACACCGAGTGCCCGATGAAGATCGTGACCAGGCTGAGCGGGATGTTCGCGGTCACGAACACCGAGTTGAGGGCCATACCCGTCACGATGCCGGGCAACGCGATCGGCAGCACGAGGACCAGCGACACCACGTTGCGGCCGAAGAACGAGAAGCGGTGCACGGCGAACGCCGCAAGGCTCCCCAGCACGAGCGCGAGCGCCGTGGCGAGCAGGGCGATCTCCACCGAAGTCGCGAGAGCGTCGCGCACGATGCCGTTGCGCCAGGTCACACCGAACCAGCGGACCGTGTAGTGCTCGATCGGCCACTTCTGCCCGACGCTGCCGCTGAACGCGTACAGAGCCACGATCAGCAGCGGCACGTAGACGAACGCGATCACCAGCCAGGAATAGACCCGGATCGCGACCCGACCGCTCCTGCTCTCCATCCTCCGCCTCCTACAACGCCTCGAACGCGCCGAGCCGCTTCGCCACCAGCAGGTACACGGCCATGATGACCACCGGCACCACCGCGAACGCCGCGCCCAGCGGCAGGTTGTTCGCCACGCCCACGCTGTCGTAGATCACGTTGCCGATGAACTTCGTGTTGGCGACCAGGCTGGGCGCGATGTAGTCGCCCAGCGTGAGCGAGAACGTGAAGATGGAGCCGGCCACGATGCCGGGGAACGCGAGCGGCCACACCACGCGGGCGAACGTGATCCACTCCCTGCCGCCGAGATCACTGGAGGCCTCGAGGTAGGACTCGGGGATCCGCTCGAGGGCCGTGTAGGTCGGCAGCACCATGAACGGCAGCCACAGGTACGTGAAGACGATGAACAACGCCCACTTCGAGTTGCCGAGCTGCAGCGAGCCGATCCCCGTCCGCTCCACGAGCCAGTTCAGGAAACCGTTGGGCGTGAGGATCAGCTTCCAGGCGAACACCCGGACCAGGTAGCTCACCCACAGGGGCATCACGATCGCGATCAGCAGCGCGCTGCGGAACCTCGGCGAGACCACGCGCGCGAGGTAGTACGCGAGCGGCACCGCGAGCGCCACGTCCGCAACCGTCACGGCTGCCGCGATGCCGAGCGTGCGCAGGGTGATGGTGCGGTACACCGACTCCTGCCACAGCAGTTGGAAGTTCGTGAGGCCGTACTGCTTCACGACGAGCCCGGAGAACGGGTCCAGGTGCCAGAAGGCCGCGACGAACAGGAAGGCCAGGGCACCCAGGTACACCACGAGCATCCACAGCAGCGGTGTGCCGAGCGTGAGCGCCAGCTTCAGCCGCGGGTGGCGGAAGAGCGCCGCCGAGACCCGGCGGATCGGGCCCGACGGTGCGCGGGGCTCGACGGCGGTGGCCATGGGAGACGGGC
>JALYMB010000141.1 GCA_030773935.1 Actinomycetota bacterium
GTCTCGCACGCCGCCGCTCACGAGGAGCCAGCGCTCGCGGCGAGCCCACGCGTGACCGCGAGCTCGTCCGGCGTGCGCTCGCGGTGATATGCGCACCGGCACCGCCGGTTCGGGCACGGAGGGACGAGCTCGGAAGCATCGGTGAGGAGCAGGAGGTCCCGGAGCCGTTTCGCTAGGCCCCAGATCCGTTCGGGATCTGGGGCAGCTTCGTCTGGGGTGGTCCCATCGGTATCGCCATCGCGGTTCGCGGTGGCGTTCTTCAGCCACGTGCCAGGCTGGTCCTTATGCAAGCGCACCTCGGCGCTCAGCTGGGCCTCCGCCCGGGCGCGCTTGACCTCGCCTGCGAAGGCCCGGAGCTTGGGCGTGGCCCGTACCGTGCCCTGTCCCGATCCGGCGGCGATCCAGCCCTGTACCGTCCGAACCGGAACGCCGGCCGTCTCGGCTGCGGACCTCAAGGAGCCGCCACCGCGCACCATCGTGACGATCTGCTCCCACCGCTCGACGGTCAGGGAGTTGGAGCCCCGTGGTCGACCCGGCTTCCGCGGCAGATCCCGCGATCCCATCGTGGTTCCTCCTTGGGCGTCTCCCTCACCCTTTCCAGGTGATCGCGCTCACCCACGACCGAATACTAACGGGTTCTGGCTCGACTAGTGTGATTTCGATGAACGTGCCTGATAGCCTCGGCGTCGGGATGGGCAAGGACGCCGCGCTCCACCTCGATCAGCGGTTCGAGGGTATGGACCTCATGGCCTGCCCCCATTGCGGCGAGCTGCTCCCTGGTCGAAACGCCGTGGAGGCATGGGTGGAGTCCCCGGCCGTCGACGGCTGGCAGATCTCGTACCGGATCGCCCCAGGCAGCCGAAGCCCAGTCGTCGCCGAGGTGCGGATCTATCCAGAGGAATCGGAGAGCCCGATCCATGGGCGATGGTCAGGGCAGGCCGCGTCGGTTCCAGAGGGAGGCATCCCGGCGAGGGTCATGCGCTTGCTCCGCCTCACAGATCCGATCGCGCTCTTCGACGAGTTCGTCGAACGATGGAGAACAGAGTTCGGGGAGGAGCACACGAGGGAGGTGTTTCACCGCTTCGGGTTGGAACCCGCGCCGCAAACGGAGCCGCATCGGACGGGCCGCGCGGGCCGTTCAGACACCTTCTACGTTCGTTGGGCCGCTGCCTACGTGGATCGTCTCCATGCCGGAAGTCGCCGTCCAGTAAAGGACATCGCGGAGGACCCCGCCGTGTGGATCAAGGGGTTCGACAAGTGGAGCCCGAAGAAGAAGGAGGCGGCAGTGAGGGCGATCATCCATGAGGCCCGACGTCGGAAGCTGCTCTCGGCCGCGCGGGCCGGAAAGCCCGGTGGGGAGCTCTCCAAGCGGTCGATCACGTTGCTGAAGAAGATGGGCGTCGCGGACATCTGATGAGGCGCGGACTGGATGTTCTCTGGTATCGCCTCGAGTCCTACCGGGGCTGGCGGATCTCCCGGGGACACGGTTTCGGACGATTCGGGGTCTCCGACGCGGCTCTAAGTGCGCGCCAGCGGCGACCTAAAAGTCAATTTCGCCAGGCTGGTTTCCGCCGCTCGGGTGTTCATCTGGCCAGCTAGGTGCCTGTGCGGGCTAGCCTCCTCAGGGTTTCTTGCATCGCATCCGTTCGTGCTTGGCGGCGAGAAACGCGGCCGGTGCGAGAAATTCGGGGGGCAGGCACCGTGTTTCCTAAACCGGGTGCGCAGGTCCGATTCCTGCCGGGGGCACTCTGACCAGGTAGTCAGGAAAGGAGGCCGCCCGGCCTGGGAGCGGGCAGCTCGGGGTCGGGGCCACGGTCAGCGTCGCGAGCCGCCAACGCCGCATCGAGCTGAGCGGTGAGACTCGGGATGCTCGACCGGAGCGCCTGCCCGTACGCCGGCGCGATCACGTCCATGGCCGCCGCCTCCCGCCGGGTCCTCGGCGCACCGTACCGGAAGTGGATGATGGTGCCCGCCGCGTTCGGCTCCATTTCGATGGTGTGGAGCACCTTCACCGGTCCTCCGGGGGTAGCGAGGATCGTCCGATCCGTGACGTAGTCGTACGGACGCCAATCGAGGATCTCCTCGATGACGGCATCCTTGCCGTGCATGCAGTGGTTGGCGGAACCGAGCCCGCGCCGTCCCCCGGTGGCCCCCT
>JALYMB010000142.1 GCA_030773935.1 Actinomycetota bacterium
ACCAGGAGCAGCGCTGCCAGCACTCGGAATGTGGTTCCCATGATGTGGTGATCTCCTTTTACGCGGCACCCTCATGGCGCCGTCCTTGGAGATCAGCCTGACCGGCGGTTGTGGTCAGACTGTGAACGCCCGATGGAGAGGGATCGTCGCCTCCGCGTGCAATCAGGCGCGGGTGAAGAAGAGCTGCAGCTCGAGCGTCCCGTGGTCCTGGACCGAGAGCACGAGGAAGGACGTGGGCTTCGCGATGCCGAAATCGGCGAAGGTGATCTCCAGCGAGCCTGTCACCGCGATCACCCCGCCGGCACGCTTGGCCTTCAACGGGATCTGGACGGACTTCGTCTGGCCGTGCAGAGTCAGGTCGCCGGTGGCCGTCACGCTCACGGCCTCACCCTCCGCCGGCGCGGTGCCCAGGTCAATCGGCTGCGTGAGCTTGAAGGTGGCCGTCGGGAACTGGTCCGTCTCCAGCGCCTGACGATGGAGCTGGCCGTCGCGGCGATCGTCGTTGCTCTTCAGGGTGGCCAGGTTCGCCGTGACCTCGACGGCCGTGACGATGGTGCCTTGCAACGTAAGGGTGCCCGAGACGTCCGGGGTTCGACCGACGGCGGTGTTCGCACCGATATTGGCCAGCTGCTCCTGGACGCGGTAGCCGGCGAATGAGCTGGTCGAGTCCGAGAACGAGCCGATGGACGTGTCGACCTTCCAGGTGCCGTCGAAGCTGGCGGGCGTGGTCCGCAGAGAGCCAGAGCCGGACGCTGCGATCGATGGAATGGGGACGGTCGACACGTTGACGGCGGCTGGTCCGGCCGGTTGCAGGAACAGGATCCAGAGGCCATAGCCGCCGCCCGCCGCGATGCCAACCAGGATGACCGCGAGGGCAAGACGGATGAGGACTGAGCGGGACATCGAGGCCTCGGGGAGCGGGTGGTCGGGCAAGGTTGACGAGCGAGCCTGAAGTCTGCCTGAAAGGGAGGTGGCGGTTTCGTGACCCATGCGGCGCACGCTGTGGCGCTGCCAGGGCGCATTCGTGGCCGCCACGTGCTTGCTACCGTGTGTCAGGCTCAGTGCGCTACGAATTGAGGCCAAACCGATGGCGTCCGACCCGAATCCAGGTCACCCAGACGAGTCCGGCGACAAGCCGGACGATGCGGCTGCGTCAACGTCGCCGCCACTGACCCCCTCATCGGCGGCAGGCCCGCTTCCGAACATCCGTGGAGTTGGCGCCTTCCTCGCGGGACTCGAGCAGAAGATCCTGGGGCGGCAGCCAGTGCAGGACGTGGTTCAGGAGCACTCGCTGCACAACCGGCGAACCATCGGCGGCGTGACACTCGAGTTCGACCCTGACCCGCCACAGCGGCCGGAGCCAGAGGATCACAGCGGGGCGAAGCTCTAGCGGGACTCAGGCGTCGAGGAGGCGGAGATGGCCAAGGGCGATCGGGTCGAGGCAGTCGTTGACACCGGGCAGGGCACCCAGACCTTCGTGATCGAGGCGACGCGCGCCGGCCGGCGGCTCGAGGTCACCACCAGCCGCGGCGTGGTCGAGGTGAGCGAAGTCACGCGGACCGGGACGCCAGTTCGCACCGGGCGCTTCATGGCCAGCCGTCTTATCGCCCTCGTCGAGCAGCCATATCACGAGGGTCGCGAGTCGAAGGTCGAGGTCTCCACTCGGCGCCGGATCACGAAATCCGGCGAGGTCAGCTAGTCGGTCGGGCCGGCGGGTTAAAGACGATGGAGTCGCTGCGCATCATTGACCAGTTGCCCGCTCCATCTCCGAACTGCACGTAGACGAACTTCGTCCCGCTCGTTCCTGAACCGCCGTAGTTCGGGTCCGTGAGCGACCAGCTGATCGTGAGCCGCAGCTGGTAATTCTTGCCCATCAGCAACTGGCCGGCACTCAGAGTTGGGTCGTTCGAGACGCGAAGGAGGACCACCGGAGACGGGGCCGATGGCGTAAGGGTCAGCGTCACGGTCCCGGAGGTCGTCGATGCCGCACCGCCATTGATCACGACGGATCCGCCCAGCGTCCCGGACTGCTGTCGAAGCCGCTGTACCCACGTCGCCCAGCCCCCCGCCGCATCCGGGTACTCGTCGGCGAGCCAGACCCCTCCGGCCGAAGTGGGATCTGCGGCCACGCCGACGTAGTCCCCCCATCGTCCGCCCGCGTAGGGGCCCAGACCGGGCACCAGGAGTACCGGCTTCGAGATTGTGTTGAGCGGATCACCGCCACCACGGGTCGCTACGTATGTGGACGTCCGCAATGACGTCGAGGAGCGGCTCCAGGCCACGTAGAGCCGGCCATCTGAGCCGATGCCGATCCCGCCGCTGTGATCGTGAACACCGTTCGCGCCCGTGACGAAGTCCTGCCGCACCGTTCCCTCGCTCGTGCGGTACTCGATGACCCGGACACACGACCGATACACGCTGTCGCCCGCCGGCCTGCAGCGCTGCGACGAGACGGTCCAGAGGCTGCCGCTCCTCCACAGGGCGTCGGTGGGGCGCGAGTCGACCTGGAGGAGAGCGGCACCGCCACCGTACTGGCGCGGCAGTGGCGGATCGATGAACGCACCCGCCGCGCCGGAGGCGGTCAGGTCGGTCGGCCCGATGACTGCGACCGTTCCGCCGGCAACCGTACCGGTCACCCTGGCGTAGCCGACGTGCAGAGACCCGCTGGACGGAACGATCTCCACGAACGCCTGGACGTCGTTGGCCGAAGAGAGGTTCACCGCTGGTCGCCATGTGAAGAGCGTGGCGCGCGGCGCGGTTTCGGCGACATCGATGGTGGGTGGGCCGGCGAGCAGCGCCGCCATGTCGAAGATATGCAGGCTCGCGCCCAAGAATCCGCCGATCTCGCATGTCCCGAAGGGGCTGAGCTGGTACTGGTTGGCGGAGAGGACGACCTTGTCACCGGAGATGCCGAGCGCCGGGTAGTCCATCAACCGTCCGCGGAAGTCGAGGCGGTAGTGGGTCCATGCGCCGGTCGGATCGGAAGTCTTGGAGATGGCGATGTAGAGATGACCGGCGGCGCAATCCCAGCTCATCTCCGATGCGATCCAGCGCAGGTGGAACTTGTCCCACACCAGCCGTGCATCGCCGTCACCCTGCTGTTCGGTCGGCTCGCCGAATAGGGAAGGGAAGCCCTTGGTGGTCGGCGATGCTCCAGCGCGATCGGTGATCCGGACCCTACGGTTGACGACCTGGACGACGTGGTTCGGGCCGACGGCGATCCACGGGTCTGGCGGCTCGAGGCACGGGCGCTCGCAACCGCTGCCATTGATCGTGTCGCTCATGCCCGAGCGCGGGTACGACGAGCGCAGGAGGGGGTCTCCCGCAATCGTTGCGAATGGCGCTGCGGGCGCAATCGATGGGGCGGACTCGGCGCTGGGTGCGGCCAGGTGGGGTGGTGTCTGGCGCGGATGCTCGGCGCCTTGGGTGGACGGCGGCTCCGCGACGCGCACCGCGGTGTGATGCACGAGGCCGAGCTGGCGTCCGGCGCCCTGGGCAACCGGAGGTTGGATTGTCGTGGCGCCCAGGAACGCGAGCACCACCATCGGCCACGCGTGGAAGAGACGCGGCCTCCGGATCCGACTCATGACCCAGACCGCGAGAACGCTTCGACCGCGCCGTTGGAGTACTGCGCGTCATACACGACGATCATCTTGACCGACGAAGCGACCCCGCCGGGAGTCATGAATGTGCCTGACGCCGATGCGATGGTTGCGGCCGACGTCCAGCTCGTGCCATTGGTGCTCGAGCGGAAGTACGAGGCCGTGGCCGTGCACGAGGTGGTAGCGCAGCGCTCGTAGACGGCACGCCAGCTACCGCCGGAATAGTTGAGGATCGGCTCCGCGGAAGCAGGTGTCGATGGCGCGAGCGCCACCGAGGCGGACCAATGCCCGCCCTTGTCGATCGTCCGACGGTAGACGGCGTCCTGGGTGGTGGAGGTACGCAGGCTGTAGCCGAGGAGGGCCGTGGACCCGCTCGCCGCAAGCCCGGGGAAGAAGCCGGATGCGTTGGTAGCCAGCGTGGCGACCGCCGTCCAAGAGGCTCCCCCGGTGGTTGAACGCCGCACCCGCAGTGCGGACGAGCTCGTGTAGTACGCGAGGTACACGATGCCACTTCCCAGCGCCAGGACCGGGAAGCCCTGGCGATAGGTGAAGCCACTCGGGATGTTCGTCGTCGTCCCGAGCGTGGTGGTCGCCCCGAAGGTATGGCCTCCGTTCGTGCTGGCGCGAACGCGGATCGCACCGCTCTGCCCATCCGTCCAGGTCACGATCACGTGGCCGGCCCCGTCGCGGATCACGCGCGGAAACTGAGCGAAGCCGGTCGTGGTCAGGTAGAGGGGGCTCTGCCAGGTGACTCCGGCGTCCAGACTCCGCCGATAGGCGAGCTTCAACGAGGTCGTCGTGGAGCCCTGGACCCAAGCCGCGTCAAGCGCGAGGCCACTTGATGCCAAAGACGGTTGGCTTGCGAGCGGGGCGGCCCCGGACGAAATTTGGAAGGGAGCACCCCAGCTGACCCCACCGTTGGTCGTGGACCGGTACTCGACGACGATCGCGCCGATCACGCCCTCGATGAAGACGACATGAGCCTTGCTGTTGGACGTGGTCGCGAGAGCGCCTGGCCAAAGGTAGGTCTGGCCCCAGATGCTGAGACTCTTCGGCGAGCCCCACGTCAGTCCGATGGCCTGCAGCGGCAGCAGAAGGCTCAGCGCGCAGGCAAGCGTCACGGCGCGAACAGCCCAGGAGGGCACGCGATTCCGGCGGGTAAGAACCATCGAAG
>JALYMB010000143.1 GCA_030773935.1 Actinomycetota bacterium
GTCGTGGCCACGAGCCGCGTGTACCTGGGCGTGCATTACCCCAGCGACGTGGGGGGCGGTCTGCTCATGGGCCGCGCGATCGCCGCGGTGTGGCCCGGCGGCCGCGGCTGAGCCTCCCCTCGGCCGCGGCGTTGTTCACGGGTCCCAGCCGAAGCGGCCCGATAGACTCGGCGGATGCTGGCGCTGATGGCCTCGATCGGCTGGCCCGTCCTGGACCGTTTCCGGTTCGGCGGGTCGTTCGCGATCTCTCCGCACGGGCTGTTCATCGCGATCGGCTTCATGATCGGTGCGTCGCTGCTGGCGCGTCTGGCGACGCGGCGCGGCATCGACGAGGAGCACATCCAGTCGATCATCTTCTGGTGTCTGGTGGGTGCGATCATCGGGTCGCGGTTCTTCTACGTGCTGGCGCACTTCTCCGAGTTCGACAACCTGGGCCAGATGCTCGCGATCTGGCGCGGCGGGATCAGCCTGCTGGGCGGCATAGCCGGCGCGGTCCTGATCAACGTCCACCGCCTTCGTCGCTACGGGTACCGTTTCTTCCAGGTGGCGGATCCGGGCGCGGTGGCGGTGGCGCTGGGCATCGCGATCGGCCGAACCGGCGACCTGATCATCGGTGATCACCTCGGCAAGCCCACGAGCTGGCTGCTGGCCTGGAGGTACTCGGGCGGCACGCTGGCACCTCCGTTCACCTGCGCGGCCGAGGTGTGCCAGGCCTCCCTGCAGGGCGGGCACCTCGAGCGGATCTCGCGCGACGGCGCGACGCTGTTCGACACCAGAGGGGGGATCCTGGCCCAAGGGGTCGGCGTCCACCAGACGGCGCTGTACGACATGATCCTCGTCGCCCTGCTCTTCGGCCTCCTGTGGTTCCTGCAGAAGCGGCCCCGTCGCGAGGGTGTGCTGACGCTCACGTTCGGCCTGTTCTACGGATCGTTCCGGCTGCTGGAGGACTCGTTGCGGATCGACAAGCGGTTCGGCCCGCTCACCGGATCGCAATGGACCGCCCTCACGGTGGCTGTGATCAGCGCCGCCATCCTGCTGTGGTGGCGGTTCCACACGCTGCCGCCACGGACGCCGGAACCCGAGGAGCCGCTGCGGGTCTCCGACGCTTAGTGCTGGTGTCCCGCGTGACCGCCGTGCCCCGCGGCGACGGGTGCGCCGGGCGCAGCCATCAGGTTCAGCGGCTTGCCGATCTTCGACTTCGTCGCGCGCACCAGGGCGCGCGCGGCCTCCAGGAGCGCCTCGGACGCCGGCGCGTCGGGGTCGCTGATCACCAGGGGCGTGCCGGTGTCGCCGCCCTCGCGGAGCGCCGGCATCAGCGGGATCTGCGCCATCAGCGGCACACCGAGGGTCTCGGCCGCCTCCTGCCCGCCGCCGGTGCCGAAGATGGCCTCCCGCTCGCCGCAGTGGGGGCAGACGTACCAGCTCATGTTCTCGATCACGCCCAGCGGCCGGAGGTTCGTGCGCTCGGCCATCTTCCCGGCACGCTCGGCCACCTTGCGGGCGGCCTCCTGCGGTGTCGTGACCACCAACATGGACGCGCCCGGCAGGAACGAGGCCAGCGAGATGCTGACGTCCCCGGTGCCCGGCGGCAGGTCGCACAGCAGGAAGTCCAGGTCGCCCCAGTACACGTCGCCCAGGAACTGCTCGATGGCCTTGTGCAGCATCGGCCCCCGCCAGATCACCGGCGTCTCCTCCGGCACGAAGAACCCCATGGAGATCACCTTCACCCCGTGCGACTCCAGCGGCAGGATCATGTCGTTGAAGCCGACGGGCTTGCCGCTCACGCCGATCATGCGGGGGATGCTGAAGCCCCAGACGTCGGCGTCCAGCACGCCCACGCGGTGTCCCTGGGCCGCGAGCGCGCACGCGAGGTTCACGGTGACGGTTGACTTGCCCACACCGCCCTTGCCGCTGGCCACCGCGATCACGCTGGTGCCGGCGCCGAACGAGATCTTCGGCGCCTGCGGCTGGGAGGGCGCGGCGGTCCCGCGGAGCTTCGTCACCAGAGCCTGGCGCTCCTCCTGCGACATGGGTGTGAGGCGCACCTGCACGTCGCTCACGCCCTCCAGGGGCTGGACGGCCGCGGTCACGTCCTGGGTGATCTTGTCCTTCAGCGGGCAGCCCTCGATCGTGATCAGGACGTGTACCTCGACCGTGCCCCCGTCGATCGCGATGCCCCGCAGCATGCCGATCTCCTCGATCGGGCGGCCGATCTCGGGATCCATCACGCTCTGCAGCGCCTCGCGGACCTGGGCTTCGGTGGTCAAGATGGACTCCTTGGACGGGGTTAGGGTGGTGCACACCGTGGAGAGCGTGCGTACCAATCATACGGCCGGGACCTGCTGATGCCCGAGCCGCAGGATGTCCACAAGGCGCTCGCCGACGACACCCGCCACCGGCTGTACCGCTACCTTCGTCTGTCGGGACGCCCGGTGAGCGTGCGGGAGATGGCAACGCGCCTGTCCCTGCACCCCAACACCCTGCGTCCGCACCTGCGCCGTCTGGAGGAGGCCGGCCTCGTCGCCTCTGAGGCCAGTAAGGGAACCGCCGTCGGACGGCCCCAGACCCTGTACACCGTCGTCCACCGTGAGCAACCCGAGGGGCGGGACTACCGGCTTCTGGCGGACATCCTCGCCGGACTCCTGACGGGCACCCGGGCCCGGGAGCGAGCCCAGACGCAGGCCCGCGAGTGGGGCGCCTACCTGGCCGGTCGGAGCGTGCCTCGCCCCGGTGCCCGGCGAACGGCCGGTCCGAACCTGGCGATGCTCCAGGAGGCCCTGGCCGAAGCGGGATTCGACCCGCGCTTCCGCCGCCGCAGCGCCAAGACCGTGGAGATCACCATGCGCGACTGCCCGTTCCGGGATCTGCTGGACGAGCACCGGGACCTGGTGTGCGCGGTGCACCAGGGGCTCCTGGAGGGGATCCTGGGGGCCTCGCGGCCCGCGCTGACCCTGACCTCCTTCCAGCCGCTGGTCGAGCGCGCGACCTGCCGTCTCACGGCGAGGGGCTGACCGCGCCCGAACGGCCGCGGAACCGGGAAAGATCGGCCATCGCGACGCGAATCCTCGCCCCGGACTGAAGTCACCTGCCGGACCGGCCGATGGGAGGACATGGAGCACCGGGGCGCCACCGTCCCGGTTCGACCGTTGGGAGGAACAGGAGACCGCATGGATGCAACGAACACGCCCATCGTCGGAGAGTTCAACACCTGGCTGGAACAGCTGGTCGCCGGCGAGGGCTCGGACCTCCACGTGAAGGTCGGGTCGCCTCCCATGATCCGGCTGCCCCAGGGTCTGCATCGTCTCGAGCGGTCGCCCGTAAGCCAGGAGGAGACGAGTGCGATCGCCGACGGCATCGTGCCCGAGGATCGAAAGGGGAAGTTCGCCGAGAACGGCGAGGTGGACTTCGCCTACTCGCTGCACGACATCGGTCGTTTCCGCGTGAACGTGTTCCGCCAACGCGGGTCGATCAGCATGGTGCTCCGGAAGCTCCGTTTCGGCGGGCCCTCGTTCCACGAGATAGGGCTGCCCGACGTCGTCCGCTCGATCGCCGAGGAGCATCGCGGTCTGATCCTGGTGACCGGCCCGACGGGTTCGGGCAAGACCACGACGCTCGCGGCGATCATCGACTACATCAACAGGACCAAAGCCGTGCACATCGTCACGATCGAGGACCCGATCGAGGTGCTCCACAAGGACGACAAGGCCTCGATCAACCAACGGGAGATCGGCAACGACACGCAGGACTTCCTGAGCGCGCTCCGGGCGGCCCTGCGGCAGGACCCCGACGTGATCCTGATCGGCGAGATGCGCGACACGGAGACCGTCCGCGCCGCGATCCAGGCCGCGGAGACCGGTCACCTGGTGCTGTCCACGCTGCACACGGTGGACGCCACCGAGACGGTGAACCGGGTGATCGATTTCTTCCCGCCGTTCCAGCAGAAGCAGGTGCGCCTGGCTCTGGCGGGCACCCTGCGCGGCATCATCTGCCAGCGCCTGGTTCCCACGGTCGACGGTCGGCGTGCACCGGCGCTGGAGATCCTGGTGAACACGGGCCGCGTCGCCGAGCGGATCGCCGATCCGGACAAGACCAGCGAGATCAAGGACGTGATCCGAGAGGGCGACTTCTACGGCATGTGCACCTTCGACCAGTCGCTCCTGCAGCTGGTGAAGGACCGGGCCATCACCATCGAGGACGCCATGAAGGCGGTCTCCGACCAGCACGACTTCCAGCTCGCCATGCAGCAGGCCGGCGTGACCGTGCCCGTCTGATCACCCGGGCCGCTCAGCTCAGCTCGGCGGCCGGACGCCGCCTGCGGAGCGTGGTCGCGGCCAGCCCGCCGCCCGTCACCAGGCCCAGCATGCCCCCGATCAGCAGGGCGCCAAGCGTGCCGCCGTCCGAGCCGGCCGCCGTCGACGACGCGGGTTGTGCCGCCACCTCACCGGCGCCGCTCACGGTGCCGCCGGTGACCGACAGTCCCTGGAGGCCGCCGGACCCCGCACCGGAGCCCGCCACGACCGCCCCGACCATGCCGGGGTGCAGCCAGCACGAGTACAGGTACACCCCGTCGGTCTCGAAGGTGTAGGTGACGCGGTCGTTCGGGAGCAGCTCGGTGAGGGAGCCCCACGTGTCGCCGACGCCCGCCACCTGGTGGTTCATCGCGTCGCGGTTCACGAAGGTGACCGTCGTGCCGGGATCCACATGCAGGACCGTGGGTGTGAAGCATTCATCGACGATGTCCACGACGGCCCCGCCGCCTTCGGAGGCAGCGGTGCCGTGGAGGCAGCCGCCGCCGGCCGATGCCACGCCGCTCGACAACAGGACGGCGGCGCCGGCGGCCAGAGTGGCGGCGAGCGCGGTACGGATGCGCATGGTGACCTCCTTGCCGAGGGTTCGATCCTCCCTACACCCCGGCCGTGCGATCGGTTCCCGAAACTCAGGGAACGGAGCCGGCGACCTCGAGCGCCGCCGGGAGCCCCAACGCGGTCTCCAGCCGAAGGGTCAGGTCTCCGCGCTGCCAGAGCAGCACGTTCCCGGTGACCCGCAGCTCCACCGGCTCACCCCCGTCCGCGGCCGCAAGGGTGATCGTGTGCTCGCCCGTCACCCACAGCCCCTCGCGACCGCCGACGATCACGCCCCGGATGGCGCCGCCCGCTTCCTCGAAGATCGTCTTGGCGGCCAGGTTCGCCTCACCCGGGAACTCCATCAGGACGGCGCCCCACGGGAGGCCGTTCACGGTAGGGAGCGCGGGCGTGGGCGCCCACGCCAGCACGATACGCGCCACGGGTGCGCTCCCGAACGTGTCGGGCGGGGTGGGGCCGGTCCACACCCCTGCCGGATCGCCCAGGCGGGCGGGGAGCACCAGGTCGAAGCCGGCAAGGGATGAGGCCTGCGTGAGAGATGACGCCGGCAGCCCCAGCACGGCGGGGGAGAGCACGTCGGCCGGCAGCGTCGGCGGGGGGCCGGGGACCACGGTCACGGTCTCCGCACCGATCCGCACCACCAGCCCGGCGGCCACGGCCGCGGCGGCCAGCAGCACGACGGCCGCGACCAGGATCAGGATCGTGCGCCGCCGCGACGGCAGCGACACACGGGGCCGCAGCTGCGGGAGCCGCTCCGTCTCGCGGATGCGCTCCGAAACGATCGAGGCGAGCGGGGGTGTGGCGGGCCACGCCGGCTCGGCCGCGCGGATCGCCAGCCCCAGCTCGTCGTCGGAGAGCCCCCGCAGCCGCTCGGCGGTCACGGCGCACCTCCCAGTTCAGCGCGCAGGTGGGCCGTGGCCCGCGAGAGTCTGGACTTCACGGTGCCCGGCCGGCAGTCCAGAGCCTCGGCCATCTCCGCCTCGGAGAGATCGAGGAAGTAGCGGTAGCCGAGCACCAGACGATCGCGCTCGGGGAGCCGTGCGATCGCGTCCAGCAGCTCCCGGCGCTCCTCGCGTT
>JALYMB010000144.1 GCA_030773935.1 Actinomycetota bacterium
TCTTGCGGCTCTGATCCACGGAGACGGTGACCACGACCGCCTTCGCCACCTTGAAGTCGAACGTCGGCGTAGCTGGGTCCACCGGCGGGGGGCTGGAGTCATCGAGGCCGCCGCCGCCGCCTCCGAACAGCAGGTTGCCGCCCACGACGATGGCGGCGATCACGACGACGGCGATCGCGATCTTCGCGACGCCGACGCGCTTCTTGGGTGTGGAAGAGTGGGCACCGTTCGCCAAAACGGGCCGAAGCGTACCTGGCTTCCGTGGCTGCACCAACGACCTCCGCGTGACGATGTTGTTGCGAGCCTCCGGGCCCCGTTGCGTCGAGCAGCGACGCCGTGCCTGTAGGATGAGCGGGCTCGAAGGTGCGCCGGGAAGACTGGTCGGCAGAGAGGTCAACCATGTCTCGCTCCCATCCCGGCGGCACATCCGGTGGCGTCCGCCCCCCCTGGGCGCGCTCGGACCGCCCGCTCCCGCGACGTGTGCTGCGCCCGCTGCAGGAGTTCCTGTCCAGCTCCACCGCTGGCGCGGCCGCCCTGCTCGTGGCCGCAGCGGTCGCGTTGATCTGGGCCAACTCGCCCCTCCGGACGTCGTACAGCGAACTGTGGACGACCGACTTCGTGATGGGGGCCGGTCACTGGGCGATCCGCGAGGACCTGCGCGGATGGGTGAACGACGGTCTCATGACCCTGTTCTTCCTCGTGGCCGGGTTGGAGATCAAGCGGGAGCTGACCAGCGGCGAGCTTCGCGATCGACGCGCCGCAGCCCTGCCGGTGCTGGCCGCGATCGGGGGCATGACGGTGCCCGCGCTCCTGTATCTGGTGGCCAATGCCGGCTGGCCGGGGGCCAGAGGGTGGGGGATGGCGATGCCCACCGACGTCGCCCTGGTGCTGGGCGTGCTGGCTCTCGCCTCGCCGCGGGTGCCGACGAGCCTCAAGGCCTTCGTGGTCTCCCTGGCGATCACCGACGACGTGGGCACGATCGTGGCCGTGCTGGTGGCCTACGCTCGGGGGGCGGAGTTCGGGTGGGCGGTCGTCGCCGCGGGCGTCGTGATCACGGTGGTGCTGGCGCGGCGGATCCACGTCCGGTGGATCCCCGTGTACGTGGCGCTGGGAGCGGCGCTGTGGCTCGCGATGAACGCGGCCGGCCTCAACCCCACGCTCGCGGGCGTGGTGATGGGCCTGCTGGCGCCCGCCGAGCCCTTCCAGAGGCCGGCCGTGGTGAGCGGCGAGGCCACGCGCATCGCCGCGGAGACCGCGGACGAGCCCTCGCCACCCGATGCCGATGTGCTGCTGTGGCTGCGTTTGGCGTGGCTGTCCAACGAGGCGGTGTCGCCGCTGGCCCGGGCCGAGCACGCGCTGCTGCCGTGGGTGAACCTCGTCGTGCTGCCGGTGTTCGCGCTGGCGAACGGCGGCGTGGAGCTGTCGACGGCGCCACTGTCGGATGCGGCCGGGTTGCGGGTGGTGGTGGGGATCACCCTCGCCCGGCTCGTGGGCAAGGTGGTCGGCATCCTGGGCGTGAGCTGGATGGCGGTGCGGATCGGGATCGGCCGGCTGCCCTCGGGCGTGCGCTGGCCGCATCTGGCCGGCACCGCCGCCGTCGCGGGCATCGGCTTCACCGTGTCGTTGTTCGTGTCGGAGCTGGCGTTCGGCGGGACGGCACTGTCGGATGCCGCCAGGATGGGCGTCCTGTTGTCCTCGGTCGTGAGCGGCGTGGCAGGGCTGCTGGTGCTGCGCTCGATCCGGCCCGGCGGCGACTGAACCCCTTCCCGCCGGCAGCTCAGCGGTCGGCCGACGGGCGGCTCCGCCCCAGGTCGGCGGTCCGGTCCGGTCCCTATACTTCGGAGGTTCCCGGCGGGGTTGCCCCCGCGCAGCCAACGACAGACGTCTCCACTCGGCACCGACGATCAAGGAGGTTGCATGCACGTCCTGGCGCAGGAAGGCGGGGCGATCGACGCCGTGTTCGGGTCGTTCGAGGACAACATGCTGTGGCTGATCCTCGGCGTGTCGTTCGTGGCCCTGGCCTTCGCCTACTACCTGGTCCGCGAGGTGCTGAGCGCCCCGGAGGGCACCGAGAAGATGAAGGAGATCGCGAAGGCGATCCAGGAGGGTGCCAGTGCCTATCTGAAGCGCCAGTTCTCGACGCTCGGGATCTTCCTGGCGATCCTCGCGGTGGGCCTGTTCATCGTGCTGCCCGTGCCCAAGGACGCCGTGCATTCGGCCGCCTCGATCCGGTTCGGGCGTTCCGTCGCCTTCGTCCTCGGCGCCGGCTTCTCTGCGCTCACGGGGTTCGTGGGGATGTGGCTGGCGGTCCGCGCCAATGTACGCACGGCGAATGCCGCCCGCGAGTCGGGCCTGCGCAGGGCCATGAGGATCGCGTTCCGCGCCGGCGGCGTGGCCGGGATGTTCACGGTCGGCCTCGGCCTGATGGGCGCCACCGTGATCCTCATCATCTACAAGCAGGACGCCACCAGCGTGCTGGTCGGCTTCGGGTTCGGCGGCGCCCTGCTGGCCATGTTCATGCGCGTGGGCGGTGGCATCTTCACGAAGGCCGCCGATGTGGGCGCGGACCTGGTGGGCAAGGTGGAGAAGGGCATCCCCGAGGACGACCCTCGCAACGCCGCCACGATCGCCGACAACGTGGGTGACAACGTCGGCGACTGCGCCGGCATGGCCGCCGACCTGTTCGAGTCCTACGAGGTGACGCTGGTCGCGTCGCTGATCCTGGGCGCGGCCGCGTTCAGCGGTTCGCCGATCGGCGCGATCGCCGGCGTGATGTTCCCGCTGTTCGTGCGCGCCGTCGGCGTGGTGACCTCGATCATCGGCATCCTGGCGGTGACGCCGCGCTCCGAGGAGGAGCACGGCATGAAGGCGATCAACCGCGGCTTCTTCCTGTCGGCGCTGGTGTCGGCGATCGCCGTGGGCGTCATCTCGGTCGTCTACATGGACTCGATCCGTCCGGCGCTCGCGGTGATCATCGGGCTGATCCTGGCCAGCGTGATCCAGGTCCTCACCCAGTACTTCACGGACACGAAGTTCCGCCCCGTGCAGGAGATCGCGGAATCCACCGTGACCGGCCCCGCCACGACCGTGCTGGCCGGCTTCGCGATCGGCCTCGAGTCCACGGTGTGGTCGATCCTGGTGATCGGCGGCGCCATCACCGCCGCGTTCTTCCTGGCCGACCCGCAGTCGACGAACCTGCTTGCCGAGCGCCTGTACTTCATCGCGCTCACCGGCATGGGCATGCTGACCACGGTCGGCGTGATCGTGTCCATGGATACCTTCGGCCCGATCAGCGACAACGCGCAGGGCATCGCGGAGATGTCCGGCGAGTTCGAGGGGCGGCCGGCGCAGATCCTGGGCGGCCTGGACGCCATCGGCAACTCCACGAAGGCGATCACCAAGGGCATGGCGATCGCCACCGCGGTGATCGCCGCCACCTCGCTGTTCGGCTCGTTCGAGGAGGCCTTGAAGGACGCCGGGTTCAAGTTCGAGGGGATCCGGGTGGACCATCCCGACGTGCTGGTCGGTCTGCTGCTGGGCGGCGCGGTCGCGTTCCTGTTCAGCTCGCTCGCGATCCGGGCGGTCGGGCGCGCGGCGCAGCAGGTCGTCGTGGAGGTGCGGAACCAGTTCCGCGACCACCCCGGGATCATGGACTACACCGAGAAGCCCGACTACGGCGCGGTGGTGGACATCTGCACGCGGACCTCGCTGCGTGAGCTCATGACGCCGGGACTGCTGGCGGTGCTGTCCCCGATCATCGCCGGCTTCTTCCTGAAGGCCGAGGCTCTGGGTGCGTTCCTGGCGGGATCGATCCTCACGGGGCAGTTGCTGGCCGTGATGCTGTCGAACGCGGGCGGCGCGTGGGACAACGCGAAGAAGTACATCGAGGACGGTCACTTCGGCGGTAAGGGCTCGGACAGCCACAAGGCCGCGGTGATCGGCGACACGGTGGGCGACCCGTTCAAGGACACCGCGGGCCCCGCACTCAACCCGCTGATCAAGGTCATGAACCTGGTGGCCCTGCTGATCGCGCCCCTGGTGGTCGCGCACCAGGAGGACACCGCGCTGCGCCTGACCGTGGGTTCGGTATCGGTCGCGATCCTCGCCGTCATGATCTACATCTCCAAGACCCGGAAGTCCGATCTGGACGACGAGATGAAGAAGGCTAACCAGATGGCCTCGGTGTAGCGGGCGCATGGGTGTCCTGAACCGCATCTTCGGGCGGCTCACCGAGAGCGACGAGACGCGCCTGGCCGAGGAGATCCGGTCGTGGGCCGAGACGATCCCCGGCTCTGTCCGCATCAAGGATGCGCCGCTCCGCACGCCCACGAAGCTTGCCGGCGTGGTGCGGCGGATCACGGTCTTCCCGGTCGAGGGACAGGAATCGCTGGAGGCGATCGTGTCCGACGGGACGGGCGAGGCCACCATCGTGTTCATGGGCCGGCGCGGGATCCGCGGGTTGACACTCGGCAGGCGTCTGGTCGTGGAGGGCATGCTCGGCATGCAGGGCGGCACACCGCGGATGGTGAACCCGCGGTTCGAGTTCAAGGAGTAGCGCCGGATCGTGCCCTACGCCGGCTCGGGTTCGGGGATTCAGCGCGGGTACGCGGGGGTCTTCGTCCCGTCTACAGCCGGTAGGGAACGGCGGAGACCACGACCGAGGGCTCGAACAGGAACGCGCCCTTCAGGGTCAGGGCGGTCTGGTTGTGGAGCAGGCGGTGCCACCGCTTCCGCACCACGAATTCGGGGATCACGATCGTGACGAAGGTACGTGGCTGCTCGTCGAGGATCCGCCGCACGTACTCGTGGATCGGCTTCGCGATCTGCCGGTACGGGGACGGGAGGACCTCCAGGTGCACGCCGAGGTCCCGGTCGTTCCAGGCCTCGCGGATCCCCTCGGTCTCGTGCACGTCGACCTCGACGTGCACCGCGTGCACGTCGTCGGCGCGCAGCGACGACGCGTACCGGAGGCTTCGAACGGTCGCGTTGTGCACGCCCGACACGAGGACGACGGCGACGTGACGCCAGCCCTCCATCACGCGTCGGGGATCCTCGGCGTGCACGACCGGCTCGAGGGTCGCGTAGCCGGGGTGGTGGGCCACGTTCGTCACCACGAGGTCGTCCTCGAGGACGAGCGTAGACTTGATCCTCTGGATGTGTCGTGTGTGCAGCAGGTGACGGAGCGGGTTGTCGCGGACGATCTCGGGGATGATCACGTTCACGAGCGTCTCGGCCCCGAGATCCTGCCGGAGCTCGCGCACGTAGTCGCGGATCTCGGTCGCGATGTCCCGGTGCTGCACCTGCATGTCGATCCGCTGTCCGAGGTCCCCCCACCCCGCCAGCAACTCCTCGACGCCGGTGCCGGCGGGCGCGAAGTGCACGAGGCGGACCTCGCGCGGCAGGACGCGCTGGGCGTAGGCGGCCGCGTAGGCGTCGCTCGGCCCGGGCTCGCCCACCGGGATCACCACGGTCTGGCGCGGCAGGTCCTTCACCGGTCCGGTACGCCCCGGGTCCCGCAGCGATCGCTTCGCCTCCTCGTAGTGGTGGTTGACGCGAAGAAGGCCGACCAGTGTCACGGGGATCGTGATGAGGATGATCCACGCGCCCTGGGAGAACTTCGTCGCGGCGATGATCACCGTCATCAGGCCGCTCACGACCCCGCCGAGCCCATTGAAGAACAGGCCCACGCGCCATCCCGGCTCCCTCAGGCCGAGATGCCGTTTGGCCATGCCGAGCTGCGAGAACGTGAACGAAGTGAACACGCCGATCGCGTAGAGAGGGATCAGGCGGGTGACGCTGGCCTGGAACAGGATGATCAGCGTGATCGCGAAGCCCGACAACACGACGATGCCGTTCGAGAACACGAGCCGGTCGCCGTAGCGCGTGAGCTGGTGCGGCAGGAAGCTGTCGCCGGCGTGGAAGCTCGCTAGGCGCGGGAAGTCGGCGTAGCTGGTGTTCGCGGCCAGGACGAGGATCAGCATCGTCGCGACCTGCAGCATGATGAACAGCGCGTTGCCCATGCCCCCGGTGCCGAAGGCGGCCTTGCCGACCTGCGCGAGGACCGTCACCTTCTCGGAGGGGTCCGGCACGATGTGCATGTGGGCGGCCAGGATCGACAGGCCGAAGAACATGATCCCCAGCGTGATCCCCATCCACATCAGGGTCGTGATGGCGTTCTTCCACTCCGGCGGCTTGAACGCGGGGACGCCGTTCGAGATGGCCTCGACGCCGGTGACGGCCGCACCGCCCGAGGCGAACGCCTTCAGCATGAGGTAGATCAACACGAGGCCGCCGATCGACTGCGCGGGCGGCACGGGGAACGGCGACGCGTCGGTCGGCAGCGTTCCGGCGAACATCTTCACGAACGAGGCGACGAGCAGGACGCCCATCATCCCGATGAAGAAGAACGTGGGGGCGCGGAAGATCTTGCCGGATTCGCGGACCCCGCGGAGGTTCCCGGCGGCGATGATCAGCACGAATCCCACCGAGATCGGGACCCGCAGCGGGAAGAGTCCCTCGAAGACCGACGTCACGGCCGCGGTCCCGGCCGACACCGACACCGACACCGTGAGGATGTAGTCCGTGAGCAGCGCAACCCCGGCGACCTGTGCGGGCAGGATGCCGAAGTTGTCTCGCGTCACCAGATACGCGCCGCCGGCCTGGGGGTAGGCCTTGATCGTCTGGCGGTAGGAGAAGAGCAGAACCCCGAGGACCGCGAGCAGCGCGATCGTCAGGGGAACGACGCGGGCGAACGCGAGCGTGCCGACGCCCGCGTACAGGAGCACACGCAGGATCTCCTCCGTCGCGTACGCCGACGAGGACAGGTTGTCGCTCGCGAAGACGGCGAGGGCCGTTGGCTTGCCGAGCCGCTCGTGCACCAGGCGCTCGGTGGCGAGCGGCTCGCCGATCAGGCGGCGCTTCACCCGCACGAACCGGTCGCTGCGCTCGGGCCTGGCCGGGGTGGGCGGGGGCGCCACGGCGGGCGATGGCTCGGTCAGGTTCGGGGAGTCCTTCATGCACCCAGCATCGGCGGGCCGGCGTATGCGCTCCGTAAGGTTCCTCGGGGCTCCGTAAAGATCCCGATGGGTGCGCCGGCCTCATCGACGCCGGCGGCCGGTGCGTGCAAGCTGGTGGGATGGAGTGGCCGGCCGGCTCGCGCTCGAGGAACACCATGGCGATCGCGGCGGCGATCGGGCTGCCCGTGGCGGCAACCCTCGTGGCCTCCGGGGTGGATCTCGGGCCGTTCGGGCCGCCGTCGCTGTACCTGCTTGCCGTCGTCCTCGCGGCGGCCTTCGGCGGCGCCCGCAGCGGCTTGGCTGCCGCCGCCCTCTCCTTCCTCGGGCTGAACTACTACTTCACCGAACCGCACCACACGCTGCGGGTCGACAAGGGTGCCGACGTGGTGGCGCTGCTGGTCTTCCTGGTCGTCGCGGTGGTGGTCGGTACCCTCCTCGCGAGGGCGCTCGCGGAGCGGCAGCGTGCCGAACGGCAGGAGGCGGAGCTCCGATTGATCAACACGATCGCGACCCGCCTGCTGTCCATCGAGCTGTCGGCGCAAGCCGTCGCCGACCTCACGGCCTCGGTAGCCGAGCGGATGCGGCTCAGCGCGTGCTCCGTCGAGGTGGCGGGCGATCCGTCGCTGTCGGGCGGGACCGGCCGGCCCGCCGGCGGTGGTCCGACGCTCGCCGTGCCGATCTCGACCGGCGACGTCTCGCTGGGAACGGTGCACCTGGAGCGCGCCGCCGGCGCCGCCCCGTTCACGGTCGCCGATCGTGCGCTGCTGCAAGCCCTGGCGGGGCTGATCGGCCTCGCGATCGAGCGCCGCCGCCTCGACGCCGAGGCGCGCGACGCTCGCAGTGGCGCCGAGCTCAGCGAGATCCGTGCGGCCCTGTTCTCATCGGTCACCCACGATCTGCGCACGCCGCTCGCGTCGATCAAGGCCGGTATCACCGGCCTCATGGACGAATCGGTCCGGTTCGACCCTGAGGAACGCCGGGATCTCCTGTCGACGGCGCTGGAGGAGACCGACCGCCTGAACCGGCTCGTGGACAACCTGCTGAACCTCGCCCGGGCGCGTGCCGGCGACATGACGATCGACAAGGAGCTCACGCCGTTCGAGGACGTGGTCGAGACGGTGCTCGCGAGGCTCCGCCGCACGCTCGAACCGTTCCACGTGCGGACCCTGATCCGCGAGGACGCCCCCGCCGTGTGGATCGACCCCGTCCAGATGGATCAGGCGCTCACCAACATCATCGAGAACGCCGTGCGGTACTCCCCGCCCGGCGGGGAGATCCAGGTCGCCGTCACGACGCTCGGCCCGGGGATCCAGGTTCGCGTCGCCGACGCCGGCCCCGGCGTGACCCGGGAGGAGCGGGAGTCGGTCTTCGAGCCGTTCTACCGTGGGAGCGCTGCCACGGGGCGCCCGGGGAGCGGGCTCGGCCTCGCGATCGCGCGCGCGGTGGTGCTGGCGCACGGTGGCATGATCCGGTTCGAGGACGCGCCGGGCGGCGGGGCCGCGGTCCTCATCGAGCTGCCGGTTGGCGGGCCGTCCGATCGCGCCGCGGCGGACCACGTGGCCACGGAGATAACGTGACGAAGGCGCTCGTCGTGGACGACGAACCGCAGATCGTGCGCGCCCTACGGACGAGCCTGCGCGCCAACGCCTACGAGGTCGAGAGCGCGGCGACCGGCGGAGAGGCCCTCGACCTCGCCGCGACGTGGGAGCCGGACGTCATGATCCTCGACCTCGGGTTGCCGGACATGGACGGGATCGAGGTGATCCGCCGACTCCGCGGCTGGACGGATCTGCCGGTGATCGTGCTCTCCGCCCGCGACGAGCGCAACGACAAGATCCGCGCCCTCGACGCTGGTGCCGACGACTACGTGAACAAGCCGTTCGCGATGGACGAGCTGCTCGCACGGATGCGCGCCACCCTGCGCCGGGCCAAGCCGGCGTCGCCGACATCGCCGGTCCTCCGCTTCGGCGAGCTCGAGGTCGATCTCGAGCGTACGCAGGCGCGGCTGGATGGAGAGCCGCTTCGGCTCACGCCGACCGAGTGGTCCCTCCTGGAGGCGTTCGCGACGAATCCCGGCAAGCTCCTGACCCACCAATGGATGCTGCGCCGCATCTGGGGACGTGGGTACACGCTGGATCAGAGCCATTACCTCAGGATCTACGTGCGCCAGCTCCGGCAGAAGCTCGGCGACGACGTGACGCTGCCGCGCTTCGTGGCGACCGAGCGCGGGATGGGCTACCGCTGGATCGCCGAGGAGGCCTGAGCCCTCAGATCGAGGAGATGCCGTCGGTACCGCTGGCCGGTGTGCCGCCGCCGACCCCCTCTCCCACGATGATCTGCCGGAGCGCGCTCTCCGAGACCTGAGCGGTGAGCGCCACCACCTCGTCGCCGGCGGCGAGGACAGTCTCGGGCTGCGGGATCACCACGTGTCCCTCGCGCAGGATCGCGACGATCGCCGAGTCGGCCGGCAGCCGCAGCTCGAAGAGCGCGCGCCCGTTGTTGGGCGACCCGTCCGGCAGGGTCATCTCCACGATCGAGACGCGGCCGCCCTCGAGGCGCAGCAGCCGCACGAGGTCGCCGACCGTCACGGCCTCCTCGACCATGGCCGTGAGGATGTGCGGCGGGGACACCGCGGCGTCCACGCCCCACTGGGTGGTGAAGAGCCACTCGTTCTTCGGGTGGTTCACCCGGGCGAGCACGCGGGGGACCGCGAATTCCTGCTTCGCCAGCAGCGACGTCACCAGATTGTCCTCGTCGTCGCCGGTGGCCGCGACCACGACCTCGGCCTGGGACAGCTCGGCCTCCTCGAGCACCCATGGCTCGCAGGCGTCGCCGAGGACCACCGTCACACCCGGCGCCCACTCACCGATCTTCTCGACGACCTCCTTGTCCTGGTCGATCAGCGTGACCGTGTGCCCGCGCTCGGCGAGATCGGCCGCGAGATGGCGCCCCACCGCCCCGGCTCCCGTGACCACGACCCGCATCAATGATCACCCGCCGGGGCCAGGACCTCGTCCAGGAGCTCCATGCCGTCCTTGGCCATGATGACGGCGAGGTAGTCACCCTCCTGCAGCGTGCTGTCGTCCGTGGGGATCAAGCCGCCGCCGCCCCGGGAGATGCCGACCACCAGGAGCTTGCCGGGAACGTTCAGCGATACCGCCTTCTTGCCCACGAGGTGGGCCGGCACCGGCACCCGCATCCGCACGAGGTCGCCGCCCGCGATCGTCTCACGGAGCTCTTTGCGATCGTGGAAGAGCATGAGCTGGATCTGCTTCACGCCCCACTTCGTGGTGGCGACGGTGGGGATGTTCAGCCGTTCGTAGATCTCGGCGCGGCGGGGGTCGTAGATCCGGGCGATGACCTTGGGCACGTGATAGTGCTCGAGGGCCACCCGGGCGGACACGATGTTGGAGTTGTCTCCGCTGGAAACGGCGATGAATCCGTCGGCCTCCTTGATGCCCGCGTCCTCGAGCACATCGCGGTCGAACCCCAGTCCGACGACGTGCCGAGCGCCGTTCCCCGGCGGGTACTTGATGAACGCCTCCGGGTTCTTGTCGATCACGATGACGTCGTGGCCGTCCTTCAGGAGGCCGATCGACAGCTCCGACCCCACGCGGCCGCAGCCCATGATGAGTACGCGCATACGGTCGAGAAGGGTACTCGACGGTTCCCGCACCCGCATCTCGCCGCACCGGGCGCGTTGCGGCATCCTGGTGCCGCGGTCGGACGGCTAGGATATGCGCTCCATGGCGACCAGCACGACCCCAACCGGCCCCTCCGGCACTTCGAGCGTCGTCAAGCGGCTCCTCGTCGGTCGCGCCGTCCCCAGCTCCCGCCTCGAACACACCTTGCTCCCCAAATGGCTGGCGCTGCCGGTCTTCAGCTCCGACGCGCTCTCGTCGGTCGCGTACGCCTCTGAGGAGATCCTGCGCGTACTGTTGATCGCGAGCGTCGGGACCGCCTATCTCGTAGGTCCGATCGCGCTTGCGATCGCGACGTTGATGATCATCGTGGTCGCGTCGTACCGGCAGACCGTCCGTGCCTATCCGAGCGGCGGCGGTGCCTACATCGTGAGCAAGGCCAACCTCGGGCAGACGCCCGGGCTCATCGCGGCATCGGCGCTGCTCGTCGACTACATGATGACGGTGGTGGTCTCGATCGTGGCTGGGGTGATCGCGATCATCTCCGCGCTGCCGGGGCTCTCCCCGTACCGCGTGTTCCTGTCGGTGGGGTTCGTCCTGCTGATCACCTTCGCGAACCTCCGGGGCGTGAAGGAGGCGGGCACGATCTTCGCGGTTCCGACCTACTGCTTCATCATCTCGATCGTGTTCATGGTCGTGACCGGGCTGGTGAAGTGCGCCACGAGCGGGTGTCCGACCTCCGTTCTGCCACCGGGGATCCATCCCGAGCCCGACCTGGCGAAGACGGCCGGCGCGGTCGGGTTGTTCGTGATCCTCCGCGCGTTCTCCTCCGGCGCGACCGCGCTCACCGGCGTGGAGGCGATCTCCAACGGCGTGCCGGCGTTCCGGCGCCCGCAGGCGAAGAACGCCGCCGAGACGCTCGCGATCATGGGCGCCATCTCCGTGGCGATGTTCCTGGGGATCTCCTACCTCACCACGCACATCTCGGGGATCACGATCAGCGCCGACCGTTCGGTGGTGTCGCAGATCGCCGGCGCGGTGTTCGGAAACTCGAGCCTGCCCTTCTACCTCGTGCAGGCGTTCACCGCGGCGATCCTCGTGCTGGCCGCGAACACGGCGTACCAGGACTTCCCGCGCCTGGCGTCGATCCTCGCTCGCGACCGTTTCATGCCGGGGCAGTTCATGAACCGCGGCGACCGGCTGGTCTTCTCCAACGGCGTCGTGGGCCTGGCGGCCGGCGCGATCGTGGTGATCGTGGCGTTCAACGCGGACCTGAACAAGTTGATCCAGCTGTATGTGGTCGGGGTGTTCACGTCGTTCACGTTCTCGCAGACGGGGATGGTGCGCCACTGGCTCGCGGAACGCCACAAGGGGGCGACGGCAGCGAAAGGGTGGCAGACCTCGATCGTGATCAACGCGATCGGCGCCGTGACCACGGGGGTCGTGCTCGTCGTCGTGACGGCCACGAAGTTCGTGCACGGCGCGTGGCTGTCGATCCTCGTGATGGCGGCGATCGTCCCGACCTTCAAGTCGATCCACAAGCACTATCTGTCCGTGCAGGCGCAGCTCCGGCGCGGCTCGGTCGAGCCCGGCCGAGTCGGCACGAACCGGGTGGTGCTGCTGGTCACGGAGATCTCATCCGCGACCGCCGAGGCGCTCGGGTACGTGCGCAGCTGCCGGCCGCCGGAGCTGCACGCGCTCTATCCGGGAGGCGACGTCGTGCCGCCGGACCTCCAGGAACGGTGGCGTGCGTTCGCGGGCGGCGGCGTCGACCTCGAGCCCCTCCCGAGGGGCAAGGAAAATCTGCTCGAGAGCGTGCGGACATACCTCGCCGGCATCCGTCGCGATCCTGATGATTTCATCACCGTCGTGGTTCCCGAGGTCGTCGAGGAGGGCCTCCCGGTCTACCTGCTCCGGAAGCGGCCGCTCGTGCGGCTGAAGGCGGGCCTGCTCCGCGAGCCGAACGTGGTGGTGGCCGATGTTCCCTTCTGGCACGAGCGGGGCGAGCCGTGGCCGGCCGCCGTGCGACCGTTGATCCCCCAGAGGACGGTCACGTTGGTGTTCGTATCCGGCGTCCACGACGCCACGATCCGCGCGGTGAACTACGCGCAGTCGCTCGGCGCATCGGAGACGCGCGCGATCTACTTCGACCTCGATCCCGACACGGCGCACCGGGTGGAGCAGGGTTGGTTCGACAAGGGGCTGCGGATCCCGCTCGACATCGTGGAGGCGCCGTTCCGCGACCTCACGGGTCCCATCGTGCGCGAGGTACGCCGGTTCACGGCCCGGCCCGACACGCTCGTGACGGTCGTGCTGCCGGAGTTCGTCGTGGAGAAATGGCGCCACCTGCTGCTGCACAACCAGAACGCGCTGTTCGTGAAGCGGCTCCTGCTGTTCGAAGAGCGGACGGTGCTCTCGAGCGTGCCGTACGTGCTGCACGATGATGCCCCCGCCGAGGACCGGCAGCCCACGGGCCACTAGTCCGTACGAGACGAGCGTCCGCTCGCTCCGCGCCGTGTCCTGCGCTACGTTGGTGCTCGCACCCCACGGAGGAGATGACGACGT
The DNA here is from genome assembly GCA_030773935.1 of Actinomycetota bacterium. Taxonomy (GTDB): domain Bacteria; phylum Actinomycetota; class UBA4738; order UBA4738; family HRBIN12; genus JALYMB01. The sequence goes on from JALYMB010000144.1 coordinate 13,223, forward strand.
GAACATCCGACCCGTGACGTCCGAGGACGCGGAGTTCCTGCAGACGATGCTGTACGAGGCCGCCCGGTGGAACCCGGACTGGCCGTTCGAGCCCATGGAGACCGTGCTGGCCGAGCCCATCCTCACCCGCTATCACCAGGGCTGGGGCCGTCCGGGCGACGGAGGCGTCGTCGCCGAGCTGGACGGCGTGCCGGTGGGCGCGTGCTGGTACCGCCAGTTCACGTTCGAGGCTCCCGGCTACGGCTTCGTGGACGGGAAGACCCCCGAACTGTCGATCGCGGTGGCGCCCCTTCACCGTCGCAAGGGGATCGGCGAGGCGCTCCTGCGCGCCGCCAAGGTCCAGGCGCGGGAGGAGGGGTTCCAGGCGCTCTCCCTGTCGGTGGCCGCGCACAACCGCAGCCGGATGATGTACCAGCGAACGGGCTTCGAGAAGGTGGCCGAGGACGGCGGCTCGTGGACGATGGTGGCGAACCTCTAGGGCCGAACCTACGGATCGAGGGCGCCCGGAGCGTCCTCGTGCAGGCGGTCCAGGATCGCGTACTCGGCCCGCACCCTGCGCCAGCGCCGGGCGACGTAGGCGATGCCCAGCACCACGATCGCGCCGGCGATCAACCACGAGAAGGGCTGGAGCGTGTGCTCGACCTTCACCCACCGGTCGCCGGCGCGATAGCCCAGGTACCCGATCGCGGTCACGAACGGCAGGCACCCCAGAACCGTGTACACGGTGAACCGCACGACGTTCATGCGTGCGATGCCGGCGGGCAGCGAGATGAACGTGCGGATCACGGGCAGCAGCCGACCGAAGAACACCGCGATGTCACCGTGCCGCTCGAACCACGCATGAGCCCGGTCCACCTCGTGCGGCCGGATCAGGAGGTAGCGTCCGAACCGCTCCAGGAGCGGCCGGCCGCCGACGGCCCCGGCCCAATACGCGAGCCACGAGCCCGCAAGGTTCCCCGCGGTGCCGGCCGCGATCACCAGCGGCAGGTTCAGCTGGTGGGCCTCGCCGGCGAACCCCGTGCTCGCCAGCGCGCCACCGAACAACATGGTGACCTCGCTGGGGATGGGGATGCAGGCCGACTCCAGCAGCATGAGGACGAAGACGGCCAGATAGCCGTAATCGAGGATCCACCTCGTGACGGTGTCGCTGAAGATGGCGAGCAGGGCGGTCTCCGGGCTCGGGCAGGGGCACTCCGAGGGTAGCAGCGGGCCGTCCGGGGAATACGGGAGGCCGGTCCGAGCGTTCCTCCGGCTTCAGATGGGCCGCCGAACACCCCCGGGCCCCGGCTCCCACTCACGGTTGCACCGGGTGGTACCGTCCCCGCCCGGAGGCACCGGTTCGATCTCAGCCCTCCGCCTCCCTAGTAGAAGGAATCGAGTACCGACATATGCCCAGAACCCTGGTCGTCGTGGAATCGCCCTCGAAGGCGAAGACCATCGAGAAGTACCTGGGCGGTGATTTCACCGTCCGTGCCTCGTACGGTCACATCCGCGACCTGCCCAAATCGAAGCTCGGCGTGGATCCCGAGCAGGACTTCGCGCCCGACTACATCGTGCCGGAGGACTCCGAGCGCCACGTCCGGGAGCTCAAGGGCGCTCTGAAGCGCGCCGACGACCTGATCCTCGCGACGGACTACGACCGGGAGGGCGAGGCGATCGCCTGGCACGTGGCAACCCTGCTGGGCGTGGAGCCGGCGCGGGCCAGGCGTGTCACCTTCACCGAGATCACGAAGGACGCGATCCTCGAGGCGTTCCGGCACCCCAGGGAGATCGACCTCCGGCTGGTCGAGGCCCAGCAGGCGCGCCGCATCCTGGAC
>JALYMB010000145.1 GCA_030773935.1 Actinomycetota bacterium
ACTACTTCACGGTGCAGAAGAAGAAGCCGTGGTCACCGTCGGTGCCTCCCGAGGAGGATCTGTCGGGCATCGCTCCCGCCGCGAGGTGATGCCCCGTCGGGCGGCGGCCTCCGGGTCGCCCCCCGAGCGAGGACGCGGTGTGGTTCCATGACGGCCATGAAGCTCGTCGTGACGCCGGGCGCCCAGGCCTTCATCGCCGAGCGCGGGGGGAGTGTGTGGGTGTGGCTCGACCCACGCCGTGGCCCGGTCGGCTCCTACGTGTGGCTCGAGGCCCACTGCGAGCCGCCGCGAACGAGCCGCCGCTCGAGCTTCACGCGCAGCTCTCGCCGCCCCCACCGGTTCAAGCACGCCGAGGGTGACGGCGTCACCGTGCATTACGACTTCGCGCGGATAACCCCGCCCGAGGAGCTGCATCTTGACCTCAAGGGACTGAGGACGAAGACGCGACGGGTCGAAGCGTTCTGGAACGGCTCCGTCTTCGTGGGCGAGGACGTGCCGGCACCTGGTGCCGAGGTCGCGCCACCCGGCCCTCGCCGACGCACCCCGCCGTGACGCGGACCCTCGCGGCTCGGCACCTGGAGTAGGGTTGACGATCTGCCTCCACGGGGGCTCAGGTTCGCGGAGCGGAGGTCGGAGGATGAACCGGAAGGGTCGCGTTCGAACCAGCCGTGTGAGCTTGCCGCTCGCCGTGCTCCTGGTCCTGGCCGCCTCTCTCGAGCTCGCTCCCCGGGGCTGCGCGGGAACGACGAGGCGGATGAGCGTGAACTCTGCCGGCCACCAGGGCAACGGCCGGAGCTACGCTCCCTCGATCTCGGCCAACGGGAAGTACGTCGCCTTCAACCCGGCCGCCACGAACCTGGTGGGCAAGGATACGAACGCGATAGACGACATCTTCATCCGAGGCCCTCTGCGCTGAGCTGGGCGACGACGGAGAGGACCGCCCTCGTCAGGCCTTGAAGAACCCGACGAGGGCCGGCGCGAGCACCGTCGGGTCCACGTCATGTCCCTGGCCCTCCAGCCTTTGGTACTGCCCATCGGGCAAGGCCGCGGCGAGCGTCTGCGCCGTCTCCGGCATCCACGGGAAGTCCGCTCCGCCGGCGATCACGATCGTCGGCACCTTCACCGACGACGCTTTGTCGGTCGGGATCGAGTAGTCGCCCATCACCGTGGCGTCGTACGCGAGCGTGTGCGCGAGGGCCTCCGTCTGCGCCCAGAAGGGCGCCTGCCGGGCGCCCTGTACGAACTCGGGCGGGAGGCCGAGGACCTTCGCCATGAAGAACTCGACCGCGTCGCCGCGGCGGCCGGCCTCGACCAGGTCGGTGAACGTCTGAGCGGTGTCGGCGGGCGGCTTGGGCACGCCCTCGGGCAGGAAGGGGGGCTCCCACAGTGCGAGCTTCGTGATGGCGTCCAGCCGGATCGCGGCCTCCATCGCGAGCGCCGCGCCGGAGGACGTCCCGTACAGGAAGGCCGCCCCGCCGGCGGCGCCGACGACGGCGTCGATGTCCTCGATCTCGTGCTGGACCGCGTACGGGGGCGTGTCGCCGCTGTCACCGCGGCCACGACGGTCGTAGTTGAGCACCGTGAAGTGCGGTGCCAGTTGCTCGGCGAGACCTGCGTTCGACATGCGGTCGACCGAGCCGCCGCACACCAGGATCACCGGCGGGCCGCTGCCCGTTCGATCGATCGCGATGTCGGTGCCGTCGGCGGACGTGACGTGGTCCATCGTGGTCTCCATTCCGGTTTCGACGATCAGTCGTGGCGGGTCTTGAGGTGCTCCTGCAGCCGTTCGAAGAAGATCAGCGTGCCGCGCAGCGCTCGCGAGTACTCGTCGGCCGGCAGGTTGCCGCCGTGCTGGGTGAACGTGAGCTCGGTGCGGCCGTCGCCGATGTCGCGCAGGTCCGCGGTGAGCACCTCGACGTTCTCGGAGCTTGGGTCACCAGCATCCTCGAGCGTGAGCGTGAGCACGACGCGCTCCGGCTCCACGACCTCGAGGAACGTGCCGGCGAACGGGATCTCGATGCGATCGGGGCCGTGGTACATGGTCGCGTGCCAGGCGCCGCCGGGACGAGGGTCCATCGCCACCTTGTCCAGCGGGATCTCCGAGCCGTGCTCGCCGAACCACTGCGCGAACCGCTCGGCGACGGTCCACGCCTTGAAGACCTCCTCGCGGGGCGCGTCGAAGATGCGGACGATCAGGATCCCCTCCGCGTCGCTGTGTGCCGAGACGATGCCCTCTGGCTGCTGTGCGTCACTCATCGTCGGCTCCCCTCTCATCCATGGCCTGGATCGATCGCAGGTGCTCGTCGAGACGGTCGAAGCTCGCCTCCCAGAACTGCCGATACTCGCTCAACCATCGCGTGGCGTCACCCAGGGGCCTGGCGCGCAGTCGGGCGGGACGCCACTGCGCCGTCCGGCCCCGGGTGATGAGCCCCGCCCGCTCCAGCACCTTGAGGTGCTTGGACACGGCCTGGACCGTCACGGGGAACGGCTCGGCCAGCTCGTTGACCGTCGCCTCGCCCTCGGCGAGCCGCGCGAGGATCGCGCGTCGCGTCGGGTCGGCGAGTGCCGAGAACGTGATGCTGAGCTGGTCGACCGCCATCGGGCCATGTCCCTTACTCAACCGTTGGGTTGAATACTAGCATCGGATGCAGATGGTCGGCACGTGTCTTCAGGCTCTGTCACGACGGACATCGCGAGTTCGAGCTCCCGCCTACCCGTTGCCCCTCGCATCGCTGTCCTTCAGGGTCGTCGTGCGTCCTAGTTTCAGACGACGAAGGAGCAGCGACCGATCGTGAGCACGGATGTGGCGGAGGAGACGGCGGCGACGACCGGCGGGAAGCTGGGCGCGCTGTATCTTCGCCACGCCGGAGCCGGCCTGCGCCTCGCCTATTTCCTGACCGGAGATCGTGGGAAAGCAGAAGATCTCCTGCACGATGCGTTCATCCGGGCGGCGGGTCGCTATCAGGACATGCGGGTGCCCGACGCGTTCGACTCCTACCTGCGGCGGGCCATCGTGAACCTGCACACCTCGCAGCTTCGCCGGCGCAAGGTCGAGCGCGCCTATCTGGCCCGCGAAGCCGCTCGCACGATCGATGTGGTCGAACCCCCGGACAGCGGGGCGCGCGCCGACCTGTGGAAGGCCCTGGACTCGCTGAGCGATCGCCAGCGAGCCGCGGTGGTGCTCCGGTTCTACGAGGACCTGACTGAGCAGGCGACCGCCGACGTCATGCGGTGCACCGTGGCGTCGGTGAATTCACTCGTGGCTCGCGCCATGTACACCCTTCGCGACACGATCGGGAGTGAGGAACGATGACAGACCTGAGGAACGACATCCGGGAACTCTTCCGCCAGCGCGAGGTCGATGTGCGTCCCCCGCCCGAGCTCCCCGTGGAGATCCTTCGCCGCACGAAGCGCCGCCGGGTCCGGACCGCTGCGTTGGCGACGGTCACCGCGATCGCCGTGGCGTTCGGGGCCGTCGCCGGAGCCGGTGCCCTGCTGACCCATCGCGATGACATTCCCGGTGCAGGCCGGACACCCGCAGGCGGTTCCGATAGCCGCTCCGTCTCTCCCTCTCCGGCCGGCGACACGGCCGGGCAGGACGTCACCATCGCCTCGGGCAACGTTCACCCCGACGCTCATTGGGCGCTGACGGTCACGAGCAACGCCTCCGGTCCCTCGCTCGACTTCGGGTACGCGGGCTCGTCGACCATCGGCGTGGGCATCACCCGCCTCGACGGCAAGGTGGTCGGTCCGGTCGGCGCCAGCAGCTCTTCCCCCGGGAACACCGCGGACGATCCGCCTCGGGCGGTCTGGGGCCTGGTCTCTCCCGACGTCCACGATGTGACCTTCGTGCTGAGCGATGGAACCACGTTCCCGGGGCAGTTGCCCTTCCCGATACCCTCCTCGATCATCGGCCCCGCACAGGCCTTCGTCGTCTTCCTGCCCGGCGACGTGGACCCGAGGGGACGGCTGATCGCCTTCGACGCCGCCGGCAACGTGCTCGACACGTTCAACATGACGACCTGAGCCCCAGGCGGAGCACATCGATGATCAGGGTCCTTCTCTCGAACTGAGACACCACCCGGCGCCCCAGAGGATCGGCGCCGTGGCTACGGTGCTTCGAGCGACCGATCGAAAGGAGACGCGATGCGGACGGTGATCGTGAACGAGTGGATGACCCTCGACGGGGTCGTGCAGGCGCCGGGCACCGCCGACGAGGACACCAGCGGTGGCTTCAAGCACGGCGGCTGGCACATGCCGTACTTCGACGACCTCTCCCGGAACTGGGTGGTGGAGGGCTACACCGACGCGGGCGGTTTCCTGCTGGGGCGCCGCACCTACGAGCTCCTCGCGTCCTATTGGCCGCACGCCTCCGAGGAGGAGCAGGTCATCGCCGAGCCGCTGAACTCGCTACCGAAGTACGTGGCGTCCACGACGCTCAAGGACCCGCTCGAGTGGGAGCACTCGACGGTGCTCCAGGGCGACGTCGCCGAGGCCGTGTCCACGCTGAAGAGGGAGGACGGCGGGGACCTGCACGTGATCGGCAGCCCCGCGTTCGTGCAGACACTGATCGAGCACGATCTCGTCGACGAGTTCCGGGTGATGATCGACCCGCTCGTCGTGGGCGGGGGCAAGCGCCTCTTCCGCGACGGCGGTGCGCTCAGGCCGCTGCGGCTCGTCGAGAGTCAGGTGACGACCACGGGCGCGATCATCGCGACCTACGCCGTGGCCGAGAACTGACCTCGCTGGTCGTTCCCCGTGGCCTGGGCGCGATCGCGCGCCGGAGCCTCTTTGGGGATGTCACTCATGGTGACGGAAACCTACCCCCAGCACGACGGAACCGTATCTCGCCGGCGATAGGAGCGTGACCGTCTGCCTCGCATGATCGTCTCGATGGGATCGAACGGCGACCGCGGTGGTCGTCGCCGAGACTCGAACGAGGAGGCAGCATCATGAAGACCCCAGACATCGATCGATCGGCGGCCCGGCGCGGTCGTCGCGGCATCGTCCTGTTCGTCACGGGGACGCTCGTCCTGGGGCTTGGTGTCGCCGGCGTCCACGCGGCACTGGCCGGCGGGTCGTCCTCCCTGCTGACGCGGTCCGATCCGAGCCCCACGTCGACCCCGACCCTGCCGATCGCTCCCGCCGCCGTCACGCATCCCCCCGTTGCGTCGGTGACCCCGGCGCGTCCGACGCCGTCGGCTGAGCCC
>JALYMB010000146.1 GCA_030773935.1 Actinomycetota bacterium
CGCTGGGCCGGGGCCTGGGCGACGGACCTGGGCGCCCGCGCCCGGTCCGGTTCGGGGACGGGGCGCGACGCGGAAACGGATGTGGAGACGGATCTCGGGGCAGCGGGTTTGGGGGCAGTGGGCGGGCTCGGCTCTGACACCTGTCGCGAGGAGGCGGACGCGGGCACCTGTTCGGACTCCACACGGTGGGCGGCGCTCGTCGCGGGTTCTGCGCGCGCGGGGGCCTCCTCCGACTCCGAGGCATCCGGCTCCGCATCGGCGGGAGACTGGATCACGACCCTGGGAAGGTGATCCATGGCCGGCATCGGCGCCGAAGGCGGCGGCTTCTCATCGACCTCCTTCGCCAGACGCCGATAGCTCTGCGCCCCCTTGGACTTGGGGTCGTAGACGGTGATCGGCTGCCCGAAGCCCGGCGCCTCGGAGAGACGGACGGTGCGCGGGATGATGACGTCGTACACGCGGTCGCCGAAGTATCGCTTCACCTCCGCGACGACCTGCTCGGAGAGTTTGGTTCGGGGGTCGAACATCGTCATCACGATGCCAGTGAGCTGCAGGTTCGGGTTGATGTTCTGCTGTACGAGGGACACGTTGCGAAGCAGTTGACCCAGGCCTTCAAGAGCGTAGTACTCGCACTGGATCGGGACGATCAGCTCCAGAGCCGCCGCGAGGGCGTTGATCGTGAGCAGGCCCAGCGACGGCGGGCAGTCCAGGAGGACGTAGTCGTAGGCCGTGGTCTCACGCAGGGGCTCGAGCGCCTTGCGCAGTCGGAGTTCGCGGGAGAACTGGCTCACCAATTCGATCTCCGCGCCGGCGAGGTCGATGGTCGAGGGGATGGCCCACAGGTTGGGAACAGGTGTCTGGACGACGGCGTCGGCGATCGAAGCCTCCCCGACGACCACGTCATACACGCTGACCTCACGTGCGTCGTGGCGGATGCCCATCCCCGTCGAGGCGTTGCCCTGCGGATCGAGGTCGAGGACGAGGACCCGCCTACCCGCCTCGGCGAGCGCCGCCCCGAGGCTCACAGCGGTCGTCGACTTCCCGACCCCGCCCTTCTGGTTGGCGATCGCGATGATCCTGGTGCCCGCGGGACGCACGGGAGTCTCCGTGGTCTGGGAGCCCTGCTTCGGGGCCGTCGAACCACCCTCTGGGGTGGGAGACGATCCGGAGCGAGCAGCGGCGCCGGGGCCGGACTTCGTCACTGCGGGGTCATGATAACGAGCGGACCCGACTTCGCAAGCGACGAGGCGGGCAGGATCGTCGCGGTCGCCTCTGCCGGCAGGTCGCGGGTGGCGTCGAATCCAGCGCCCGCGAAGTACACCAGGCAACCCTCGGGGCGCAGGAGGCGCTCGGCCACATGCCACGAGGCGGCGGCGTCTCGAAAGGCTCTCGCCAGACAGGCATCCGCCGGGCCCGTGGCGTGCTCTGCCCGGCCGCCGTGAACGGAGACGTTCTCGAGGCCCAGCTCCACCACCACCAGCTCAAGGAAGGCGATGCGCTGCCGGCGGGTCTCGGTCAGCGTCATCCGCAGGCCTGGGAGCGCGATCGCAACGGGGATCCCCGGAAGTCCGGCGCCCGAGCCCAGATCGATGGCGTCGCCCGCCTTGCCACCGAGGACGGGGGCCGCCCGAAGGGAATCGAGCACATGTCGGTCCCGGAGGCGGTCCAGGTCTCCCCGGGCGATCATGCCGAGCGCGGCTGCCCGTTCACGCAGGAGCGCCTCGTATCCCTCCAGCTGGTCCGCCTGTGCGGGCGTCAGGGTCACCCCCAGCGCGGCTGCCTCAGCGATCAAACCCTCATGTTTCACGTGAAACGCCGCCTCATGCGGGGGGAGCGGACTAAAAGACCCACCGTCAGCGACGGCGGATGACGACACTGCGGTTGGGTTCCTCGCCCCGGGAGCTGGTCTCCAGACCGCCCAACTCCGCCACGGCGTCGTGCACGAGCTTCCGCTCATAGGGGTTCATCGGATCCAACGTCTCTTCCCGGCCGGTCTGCATGACCTTCCGTGCAACCTCCCGAGCCCGCTCCACCAGGCGATCCTCCCGGCGCTTGCGGTAGTCCTCGACATCCACCATGATCCGGCACCGCTCGTCGAGACGACGCCCCACCACCATGCGCGTCAGCTCCTGGATCGCGTCCAGCGTGGCGCCGTGGCGGCCGATCAGCAAGGCCATGTCGTCCTCGTCTTCACCCACGATGTCGACGTACATGTGGCCGTTCACCAGAGCGGGCTCCGCGGTGGCATCGATCCCCATCTTCGCCAGAAGCTCCTCGACGAAGTCCGCGGCCGTGTCCGCCTGCTCCTCCAGGGCGTCCATGTCCACGTCGTCGCGGGTCACCCGAACCCGGACAACCGCGTCCTGGGCGCCCACCCCGAGGAAACCGGCCTTGGGTTCCTGGACGACCTCGATATGGACCTCCTGCTCGGTGACGCCGAGCTCCGTGAGGGCGGCCTCGACCGCATCCTCCACGGTTGGGCCCCGCGATTCTGTTTCACGCGCCACCGTCATCACCTCCCGGTCTCTTGGGCCGAGGCTTCTTGGGAGGCGTGCCTCTGTTCCCGCCGGGCCGCCCGCCCGCGGCGTGGGCTTGCGCGCCGCGCCGCCCTTGCCCGATCCGCCGCCTCGGGCCTGACCCGGTTTCGGGGTTCGTCTGCCCGTCCCTGCGGCGCCCTTGGCCTGCTGGGCCTCGCGCCGCTTGCGTTCATCCTCGGCCCGAGTCATCACGCCCGAGAACAGGCCGCCCGTCTTCTTCGGGGGCTTGTTCGCGATCTCCTGCCTGCGACGCTCGAGCGCGTCCGGGCCGATGTGGCCAGCCCGGAGCAGCGCCGCCTGTTGGCCGATCTGCCACAGGTTCGAGGTGGTCCAGTACACGACCAGGCCCGCCGGGAAGGTGAACCCGAAGATGCCGAACATCACCGGCATGATCTTCAGGATCGCCTGCTGCTGCGAGGATTGGGCGCCCTTGGGGCTGGCCTTGTTCATCTGGCGCTGCTGGTAGAACGTGGTGCCGATCATGAACGCCAGCATCACGAAGTACGGGATCTTCACGGGGATCCCGCTGCCACAGTCCAGCGAGCTCTGTGAGGTGCTGACGATCTCCCCGCCGATCTTGAGATCCTTGCCGGCCTGGATCGCCTCGCCCGCGCTGTCCTTCAAGGGGACCGCCGAGCCGGCCTGCGCCGCCGAGCACTGCAGGTTTATCAGGAGGAAGTCGGTGCCCTCGTGGCTCACGACGTTGCGGAAGAGCGCGGAGTCCACGGGGAGATGGTTGTTATGGATCTCGTAGGAGGTCGTGGTTCCCTCGGCCGCCACGGGGATGACCTGTGGCGGACGGATCACGGCGTACATCGAGATGAGGATCGGGAACTGGAGCAGGAGCGGGAGACAGCCGCCCAGCGGGTTCACACCCGACTCCTTGTACAGCTTCATCGTCTCTTCTTGAGCCTTCTGCTTGTTCCCCTTGTATTTCTTCTGGATCTCCTTGACCTTGGGCTGGATGGCCTGCATGGCCTGCATCGACTTGATCTGCTTCACGCCCAGCGGCAGCAGGACCACTCGGATCAGCACCGTGAGCAGGATGATCGCGACACCGTAGTTGGGGACGAGGTCGTAGATCTTCGCCAGGGTCCAGCCGATGCCGTCCAACAGGCTCTGGAACAGGGGCGACCAGGGGAGGCCGGCAGCCAGGATGTTCACGAGGCAGCCCCTCGTTTCTCCGGCTGTATGGCGCTATCATACGGATGGCGGGGACCCGGCACGTGCTCGACGCCACCGGCGCCGAACGGATTGCAGCGCAGGACCCGCCAGACCGCGAGGCCGGTCCCCTTTACGGCCCCGTGCACGCGGATCGCGTCCTGGGCGTACTGGGAACAGCTGGGGTGGAACCGGCATTGGCCGCCCAGCCACCCCGACAGCGTGACGCGGTAGGCCCCCACGAGTCCGATCAGCAGCCATCGGAACGGCGCGCCGAATGCTCGACCTGCGGATCGGGCCTGTCTCACGGGGTCGTGAGCCCCTGCAGTAGTTCGGTCATCTCGGCCACCAGGTCCTGCGTCGTGGCGCCCCGGATGGCCTCTTTCGCCACCAGGACGACGTCTCGGTCGTCGGTCTGCGGGGCGACCTGCTGCCAGGCCGCCCGAAGGATCCGCCGGGCTCGGTTGCGCTGGACCGCGCCGCCGATCCGGCGCGCGGCCACGACCGCGGACTCTCCGGAGCCGGGCGCGACAAACACTACCATCCGCCTCCCGTGCAGCCGTTTCCCCCCGTCCAGCACCGTCCGCACCCTGCGCGAGCGCACGTGAGTGGCTAGCCGGAGAGGCGAGCGCGTCCCTTCGAGCGCCGGCGGGAGAGGATCGTGCGCCCGGCACGGGTCCTCATGCGGTGGCGGAACCCGTGGGTCTTCGCTCGACGGCGGGTGTTCGGCTGGAACGTGCGCTTGGACATCGAAGGAGCCTTTCGACGGGAACGCCGGCCATCGGCCGGCACGGGCGTCAGTATACGGGCCGCCATCACGGCAGGACAAAGGCCTTGACAACAGAAAGAGTGTCAAGACCCCACGCACGCCGGGGGGTGTGGAAAACCCCGGTGCTATAGTCCGGCCCGGCTTCCCCCCGGAGCCCCCCCGCCCCCGGCCGACGAGATGCCTCGTCCTTCCCCTGAAGGGTTTTCCACCGTTGTGGAAAGGTTCTGTGGATAGATCATGGCCATCACGTCGTCCGAGCACGAGGCCCAGCACGCCTGGTCACACGTCGTCGAGCGAGCCCGCGCCCGGTTGCCGGAGAGCACGATCTCGATGTGGTTCGCCGAGGTCCGGCCGGCCGCGCTCGACGGCGATGTGCTCGAGCTGTTCGCTCCCTCGGAGTATGTCCGGGATCGCTTGGCGCGCAACCACCTTGAGCTGATCAGCGACGCCGCCTCCGAGGTGGCCGGCCACCCCGTGACGGTGCGCCTGGAGGTCGACGCCGACCTCCGCGCCACGATCGACCTCACCGAGCACGCCGCCCCGGAACCGACCCGGACCGGTGCCGCTCCGCAGCCCGCCCCGCCCGGTCCGCGTGCGATCCTGCCGCCCACGGCTGCGCAGAAGGCGCTGGGCGCACCCGGCCTTCCGTTCCCGGCCTACACGTTCGACGCGTTCGTGCCCGGACCGTCCAACCGTTTCGCGCACGCCGCAGCCATGGCCGTCGCCGAGGCGCCCCCGTCGAAGGCCTACAACCCGTTGTTCATCTACGGCGGCGTCGGCCTTGGCAAGACCCACCTGTTGATCGCGGTCGGTCATCACGTGTACCGGCTGAACGCCGGTATCCGGGTGAAGTACGTAACCTCCGAGCAGTTCGTGACCGAGTTCATCAAGGCCGTCCGCGAGCGGCAGGGCGACACGTTCCGCCAGCGCTATCGCGAGGTGGACGTCCTGCTCGTCGACGACATCCAGTTCCTGGCCAAGCGGGAAGAGACCCAGACGGAGTTCTTCCACACGTTCAACCACCTGCACGGCGCCGGACGCCAGATCGTGATCGCCTCCGACCGTCCTCCCCACGAGCTCTCGGGCCTGGAGGATCGCCTGGTCAGCCGCTTCCGGTGGGGACTCTGTGTCGACGTGCAGCCACCCGACCTGGAGACACGGATCGCGATCCTGCAGCTCAAGGCCGAGCGCGACGACATCCGTGTGCCGCCCGACGTCGTGGAGTACGTCGCCTCCAAGTTCGATCAGAGCGTCCGTGAGCTGGAGGGGGCCCTGGTGAGGGTCGTTGCGTGGAGCGAGCTCACGGGCCAGCAGATCGATATCGAGCTCACCGAGCGCGCCCTCCAGGATCTGCTGCCGCAGACGGAGAACGAGATCCCGCCACAGCTCATCATGGAGGAGACGGCGAACTACTTCACGCTTTCGACGGCCGACCTCGTCTCGAAGAGCCGGTCGCGACCGCTCACGCAGGCTCGGCACATCGCGATGTACCTGATCCGCGAGTGCACCGGGCTCTCCCTGATCAAGATCGGCGAGGTGTTCAACCGGGACCACACGACCGCCCTTCACGGCATCAAGAAGGTCGAGACCGATATGCGGGGCCGCGACGCCACCTTCCGGCAGGTCCAGGATCTGACACGCATCATCCGTGGCCGCGTCCGAGGAGCCTCGTGAGCATGGGGAAAACCCCTTCCTCCCTGGTGGGTTGCGGCAGGCTTCCGGCGAGCGCTCCAGGTCTGTCGCCGGTTCATCCACCGACGATCCACATGTCGGAGAGGCCCGCTACGCTCGACGAACGGGTTCGTTCTGCACCTTTCCACAGCCACTACTACTACTGGGATATGAGAAAGACCTTCAAAGACAGGGGGTGGGCACGGTGAAGTTCCGGTGCGATCGAGATGCGCTCTCCGAGGCGCTGCAGACCGTCCAGCGGGGGGTGTCGTCCCGGCCCGGGATCCCGGCGCTCACCGGCGTGCGCATGGAGGCCGCCGAGGGTGGTCAGCTCACGCTCATGACGACCGACCTCGAGGTTTCCGCCCGGCTGTCGATCGAGGTGCAGGTGAACGAGCCGGGTGTCGCCCTCGTGCCGGCGCGGCTGATGGGGGACACGGTGAAGTCCCTCTCCGACG